>CAYLVL010000365.1:0-3181 GCA_964387135.1 uncultured Planctomycetota bacterium | reverse complement strand
TACTTTACTAATACTTTCTTAAACTGCCTGTCCCATTTCCTGCTCCCAACATATCCTCGTCCGCGACGGGAGCGGCGGTTCCGATATGCCGGCGGCGCTCCGACGCGTTTCCGATCCCCGCGGCGCGGACGAAACGGCCCGCCGCGGGGATGTTTTTCGCGGACCTTCCTTGATTATCGTTACATACTGTTGTTGTCCGACTACAATAGACCGTGGCTGTCATAAGGAGAAGCGCGATGAAAGCGGACACTGTCGTCATCGGCGGCGGCGTGGCCGGAGGCGCGGCGGCGATCGCCGCCAGGACACTCCATCCCGACAAGAACGTGCTGATGGTGCGGAAGGAGACACGCGCGATCGTGCCGTGCGGAATACCTTACACGATCGCGACGATGGACTCGGCGGAGCGCGACGCCAAGTCGGACGACGGCATGAAAAAACGCGGCATCGGCGTTCGAGTCGCCGCGGTCGAGGAAATCGACACGGAAAAGAGACTCCTGCGGCTCTCCGACGGACAGACGCTCGAATACGGGCGACTCGTCATCTGCACGGGCTCGGGACCGGTACTGCCGCCGATCGACGGCGTCGACGCCGACGGAGTCTGGACGGTGAAAAAGGAACTGGAGCACATGAGCGCGATGAGGGCCGCGATACACGACGCGCGGCGGATCGTCGTCATCGGCGGCGGCTTCATCGGCGTCGAGTTCGCCGACGAGATGAGCAGACTCCAGGACAAGGAAGTACACGTCGTCGAAATGCTGCCTCACTGTCTCGCGCTGGCGTTCGACGAGGAGTTCTGCGAGGAGGCCGAGGAGCGGCTCCGCCGCGCCGGCGTACACGTCCACACCGGCGCCCGGGTGGAGAAGATCGTCGCGGACGGACGCGTCCGCGGCGTGCAGGTCTCCGGCGCGGGCGTCCTGGACGCGGACCTGGTACTGGTGGCGGTCGGCGCGCGGGCGAGGGTCGAACCGGCGCGACAGGCGGGAATCGCCGTCGAGAGCGGAGCGGTGAGCGTGGACGCTTTCATGAGGACGTCGGTGGACGGCGTTCTGGCCGCGGGCGACTGCGCGGCCAAGCGGGAGTTGTTCACCGGAACGCCGAGTCGCGTGATGCTCGCGTCGGTTGCGGCGCGGGAGGGACGTATAGCGGCGGCGGCGCTTTTTTCGAGAAGACCGCGTCTCGCCAACCGCGGCACCATACCCACGTTCAACACCAGCATATCGGGACTGGTGATGGGCGCCGTCGGACTCACCGAGTCTCTGGCGGACCGCCTCGGCGTCAGGACCGTCGGCGTGGTTCAGGAAGGGGTCAGTCGCCATCCGAAGAGCCTGCCCGGCGCGACGCCGCAGCGGTTGAAACTGCTCTTCTCCGAAGACGGTCTGCTGCTCGGGGCGCAGGCGTCGGGCGGAGCGTCCGTCGCGGAGATGACGAACGTACTCGGTACGCTGACGCTGCGCGGGACCACCGCATCCGAGATACTCACGAGCCAGATCGCCACTCATCCGCTGCTGACGGGCTCGCCGAACTTCCACGTGCTGGCCGCCGCCGCGGTACGGGCCTCGTCGATGCTGTGACGGGATTCGACCGGCCCACGACCGTCCCGCGCGGACTCCGCGGCGGGAGCGGCGGTTCCGATACGCGGCCGGCGGCGCCCGGCGCGCCGCCGGCGGACCGCTCGCAAAGGGTCACTCCCTGCCTTCCAGCGACAAGATGGAGAGTTTCCTTATCCTGCCCGCCCCGTCGAAGGTGAGCCTTATACGCCAGCGACCCCAATCGGCACAGCGTCCGCCTCCCTCGACTTCTTTTCCGTCGGCTCCGTTTTCCGTCACGATCGCGCCGCCGACCTCGACGGACGGTCCGAAAAGCACCGTCGCCACCGCTCTGTACACAGTCAGCGCGTCCTTCTTGCTCTTCCCTTTCACGCCCGTCGGCAATCTTCTCAACAGAGCGCCCACCGGTGAGACTCCCAACGTCCCCCTCACGGGACAGGTTTCGATCGCGCCCGAGGTCGCCCACCACACCGACACCAAGATTCTCGGAGGCTTAGTCGTGCAGTCCACCACCCTATGAAAACTGTTGAGGGGAAAGACGCGTTCTACATCCTCGCTCGTCAGAAGCGACCGGTAGCGCCGGTTTTTCCGCCTCCGGTTCGTCTTCGCCTGTCGCTGGACGTGGCGTCTTACGAAGTCCTCGACCGTGGCGCGAAGAATCTTTCCCGCGAGAGACCTGACGCCCGGATCCTTGCAGTCGCGGACGAGCGTCCAGAAAGCCGATATCGCGCCTCGGGACTCCAATTTCCTCAGCGCCGTCTCGGCCGCCTCCCTCTCTTCAGTGCCCAACTTCTCCAGCAGACGCGCTATCCGCTCTCTCGTCTTCGCCTTCTCCGTCTTATGTCTGAGCCACGCGTCCGAGACCGACCGTTCGAATGACGTCTTCGTTCGCTTCCACCTCCGCCACCACTCCCGCCAGGGAGGCGATTCTTCGGGCGAAGAAGTGGGCGGCTCCAGTTCGGACAAATCGGGAGGATCCTGCCCCGGCAGGCAGGGAACCCAATCGCCGCCGTTGGCCACCCAATAGACGACAGTAAAATCTTGGACCATGAGCGTGACCCTGGTGACGTAGAAGAAGCGCGAGGCTTTCGGAGACGCAGTGAGAGGCTCCACGCCGAGCGTCTCGACGGTTTCCGTCTTCGTCGCAAGCAACTCCGCCAGGTTTCTCTTCACCGCCTCGACCACTCCAGGCTCCGGCTCCTGTGCGGCGGCGACCGCCGCGAAACAGAGTGACAGACTCACCAACGCAGTCCATCGCACGAACCGCCCCTCCACACTCGTCTCCGGCCGCATTTCACCTTCCCCCCGCGCGTCTCCTTACTTCGAATCCGCGCCCTCCACCATCCCGATCGGTCGCCGGTCCCCGAGCGGGACGGCCGGCGGACGTCCCGACCTCCCCGGCCGTCAGCGCCCGGCACGCCGACGCGGCCGCTATTTCCCGACGAACTTCGGCCGCCGACGCTCGACGACGCTCTTCAGCCCCTCCAGCGCGTCCGCGGTGGAAAATATCTCAGAAAGATACTTCAGGTCCAACGCGAGCGCCTCTTCCAGCGGCAGGCCCGCGCCCTCGGCGATGATGCGCGCCGCAAGGCGCAGCGCCACCGGTGCCTTGCGCGAAAGCGCCTTCGCCACGC
>CAYLVL010000364.1:0-3191 GCA_964387135.1 uncultured Planctomycetota bacterium | reverse complement strand
GCAGTCGCCCGGAGCGGCGGCATAATGCCGCCGTACTAGTTACGGCCTTGCAATACGGGCGACAACATGTCGCCCGTCCGGGCGATAGAATATCGCCCCTCCGTAAGAGGGGACACTTTTCTGCCTGATGGATACAGGATTCTCCGGCGTACAAAGAAGCCCGGGATCGATCCCGGGCCATGATAGCGTATTGATTTTCGTACGTACGGACGATTCACTCTTCTGCGATGAGAATGCAGTAGTAGCCTTCATCCTCGCCGCGATCAAACTCAACCGCCCAGATTTCTATGACGATTGTCTCGGTGCGGCGCAGGCTGAATTCGACGATCGGGTAGTTGTCCTCATACGTGTCTTCCTCGAACGGGTCTTCCCCGTCGTCATACTCGTCCTCGTACCATGCTGCCATGTCGATATCGACGATGCTGCTGTCGCTCTGCGCGACAACAGCGTAGTCGCCGCGATCGAGCTCGATGGTGTACGTGACGTAGTAGTTGTCCTCGTCAAGCACATCGATGTCCCAGTCGAAGACGTCAAGGCCTTCATCCTCCGCCTTCTCCATCCATTCGTCGAGGATATCCTCGATCTCGCTCCGACGCCCGGCCAAAGCCGACATCGGAATTGTCAGCACGAAGAGCACAAGCATGAATGTGAGCAGGGCTCTTTTCATCACGGTCCTCCTTTTATCCCGTTAACCCTCAGGGGTCGGATGTAAAGCGCCGTCGAGAGCGATGGTTATCAGGTTTCCAGAACGCCGCCCTCGGCCTTCGGCTTCTTGGTGAGAAGGATGACGACAGCGGCGATGATGCTGACTATACCGGCGATGACGAAGGGGGTCATCCAGGCGTTGTATCCTCCTCCCGCAGTCGCCATGTCGCGGAATTTTCCCGCTATCTGGGGTCCGACCAGGCCGCCGATGCCGTATGCCGTGAACATCCAGCCGTAGTTTACGCCCACGTTCCTGTTGCCGAAGTAGTCAGCAGTAGCCGCTGGATAGAGCGCGAAGTTGCCGCCGAAGTTAAAGCCGATGATTGCCGACCAGATCCAGAGGCCCCATATAAATTTGCCGAGGAAGAAGAAGGTCAGCATGGCGATTCCCTGGATCAGGCACATGAGGAAAATGGCCATCTTGCGACCGGTTTTATCGGAGATAGTGCCCCAGACAATTCGGCCGATTCCATTGGCGAGAGAGTAGAACACGGCCATCGCGGTTCCGGCGATAGCGCTCGCCTCTTCCGCAGTCAGACCGGTTGTCTGAAGAGCGTCGATGCCGAACAGTTTGATGACACCAATGACCATCAGGCCCGCCATGGCGCCTGCAATGAAGCAGAACCAGATCATGTAGAACTGGGGCATCCTGAGCATCTTCCACTGATCGTAGTTGACCGCTCCAGTGATCGCGGTGGCGGACGGCGGAGGCGGCTCCCATCCGGCGGGTTTGTAGTCATCGGGCGGATTGACCATCCAGATCGAGCCGACGAGCACGGCTACGAGGTAGACCACGCCGAAGACCAGCCAGGTCTGCATCACGCCCATATTCTCGACCATGTGACCCCAGGAACCGGCCAGCTTGACCCATATCAGCGCTCCGAAGCCGAAACCGGCCACGGCGAGCCCGGTTATCAGGCCCTTCTTGTCCGGGAACCACTTTACGCCGACCGCGATCGGGCAGACGTACGCGAGGCCGATGCCCGCACCGCCGATAAGGCCTATGAATATCACCTGGGCGGGCAGTGTTTTTCCGAACAGACCGGCAAGAATGTAGCCGAGCCCCAGCACGATACCACCCACGATCGAGACGATCCGCGGGCCCGATTTCTTCTGCCAGTTACCCGCAAGAACCATCACGACGGCGAAGACAAGCAGCCCGACCGAGAACGGCCACTGGGTAGCCTGGCTGCTGAATCCGAATCCGCCTTCGTCGACCGACTTGGTGAGCTCCGGCGTGTATACCGACCATGCGTAGATTGCACCGAGGCAAAGCTGGATCAGGATAGCCCCCACAACGACCAGCCATCTGTTCATCAACTTGGGTTGAGTGCTTTCCATCAATCGCTCCTCACAATGCGTAAAAAGGTATCCCCGCTTTCCCCAGCGGGTCCGGGATGAAAATGATGCGGGGAGTATAGCAGAAATCGCACTTTGAAGGAAGGAACGCGATAATCATGAGCAATCGACAGGGATCTCCATTGCGGGAAATGGCCTTGCGTGATAGGATAACCAGGCGGCAGACAGGGAGTCTGCCCCAGGGTGTGCAGATGCGCAGGTAAACCTCGCTATATCCTTCCGGACGCCTTTAGGACGTTGCTCGTCCGGGAATCGGCTATCGGCCGATTGTTCCCCTTTTTATCCTGAAAGGAAGGACGATGAGTTACGAAACCGAGCAAGCGACGCCGATGGCGGTACTTGTCGGCTTTACATTCAGAAACCGTCGCATCACGAGGGTGAATCTCGAAGACCCCATGCTC
Source organism: uncultured Planctomycetota bacterium (assembly GCA_964387135.1). Classification (GTDB taxonomy): domain Bacteria; phylum JAJVIF01; class JAJVIF01; order JAPKYR01; family JAPKYR01; genus CAYLVL01. The sequence continues at coordinate 726 of CAYLVL010000364.1, read as the reverse complement.
GAGCTCAGGCAGCTTGTTACGAGCATGGGCGCGGGGATTGTCGGTGAGGTATTCCAGCGCAACATGAATCCGGACAGCGCGACTCTGCTGTCGAAGCACCTTCTGGGACTCGCGAAGAACGAGGTCGAGCGCACCGTGGCGAGCGTTCTGTGTGTGGATCACACGCTGACCGGGTCGCAGCGCGCGAATATCGAGGACGAGGTCGGTTGCGAGGTGCTGGACCGGACCGAGGTGATTCTCCAGATTTTCGCCCGGCGCGCCCATACCGCCGAGGGCATGCTCCAGGTGGAACTCGCGCAGTTGACATACCTTCTGCCCCGACTGCGGGGTCGCGGCGGCGAGGAATTAAGCGCCCTGGGTGGCGGGATCGGCACGAGGGGGCCGGGCGAGACGAAGCTCGAGACGGACCGAAGGGTGATCGGAAAGCGCATCGCGCTGCTCAAGAAGAAGATCAGGCGGATCAGCAGACGTCGGGAGACCCAGCGCAAGAAAAGGCGGCAGACGGGCATCCCCCTGATCGCGCTGGTGGGCTACACGAACGCGGGCAAGAGCACTCTACTCAACGCTCTTGCGGGCTCCAAGGCATACGCGGACGACCGTCTGTTCGCGACTCTCGATCCTCTCACCCGCAAGGCATACGCGCCGACACTGGGTCGGGAGGTGCTTCTTACCGACACGGTCGGGTTTATCGATCGGCTGCCGACCGAGCTGGTCGCGGCATTCCGA
>CAYLVL010000363.1:0-3195 GCA_964387135.1 uncultured Planctomycetota bacterium | reverse complement strand
CGACTGTTCCTGCGATATCTACTCACTAGGTACGGTGCTGTACGAGCTCACGACCGGCGCGAGACCGCACACATCGGATGACATCCGAGAGTTGATCTACGAGAAGGTCAATGTGCCGGTCAGACCTCCAAGCCGCCTCAATCCGACCCTCTCACCGTTCTTCGACATGCTGATCGGGGACATGCTGGCGATCAGGCCCGCCGACCGTCCCGGAACAGCTTCCACGTGCATGCGCATCATCGAGGAGAGGGAAAAGAGCGACTGGTATCGCGCGAAGGTGTCGATGTCGATCTCGCACGAGAGCCTTGGATCACTCTCCAGTCTGAGGAGACTGGTGCGTGTTCCGAGGCGGACGAGGCTCTATGGCCGCGACGAGGAGATGGGGAAGCTCAGGGGAGCGGCGCAGGAAGCGCTGGGGTACGGTCCGTCGCCGGACGGTGAGCCCGAGCACAACGGGATGGTCGTGTTCATCGGCGGCGAGGCGGGTATCGGCAAGACGAGGCTGATCGAGGAACTTGTGACAGAGCTTGAGGCCGGCGACCATATGCACGTCATTCTGCTTGGTCGCTCGCTACAGGAGAGGAGGCATGTCCCGTACGCGCCGTTGATCGAGATGGTCAGGGATTTCTTTCTTCTGGACGACTCCCCGGATGTCGATCTTGTGGAGCTTTTCAGCGAGTACCTGCCGAATCTGCGCCCGCTCATTCCGCCGTTCCTCGAGCTTGTCACGCACCGGCGCTTCCTCTACGACAGCAACATTCGTGGCGTCCTGAACGAGTCAAACCTTCTGCACCTTTTCCAGACTCTCTTCGCGACCATCGCTAAAGAAGTCCCGCTTATTCTCTTCTTCGACGACTTGCAGTGGGCCGATGTCAATACCGTGAACGTGCTGAACTACATGGCGTCGGCGCTCGGCGACGAGCCGATGCTGATTGTCGGCACCTATCGCGAGGAAGAGCTCGAAAGCGCGGAAGGCGAGTCCCATCCGCTGGTCGCTACACTCGCTCGATTCGCGGGCAAGTCGCAGGTCAGACGAATTCACCTGGATCGGCTCGACTTCGACGCATGCGCGAGCATAGTCAAGGAATGCTTCCCATCGGCGGCGTTTGTGGACGAGCTTTCGGACAGGGTCTTCGAAAAAAGCGAGGGCAATCCGTTCTTCGTGATGGAGATACTCAACCTGCTCTTCGATGAAGGTCGCGTCGGATTCAGGGACGGTCGGTGGCAGATGAAGGGTGTATCATCGGATATCGAGATTCCCCCGAGCCTCAGGGAGATCGTGGCGTACAGGTTGGAAAGGCTCTCCGATGAAGAGAGGGAAGTGCTCGAAGCGGCAAGCGTGCTGGGCTACAGGTTCACGTCCGCGCTTCTCGGCGAATTGATCGGGATTTCGAGAATCAAGCTCCTTCGCGTATTGCAGAAATTGGAAAAGAACCGCCGGCTGATTGTCTGTCACGAAGCGGGGTATCGGTTCGATCATCACGTTGTCTACGAAACCGTCTACACCGGAATCCTCCCGGAATTGAGAATCGAGTACCACAAGCTTGCGGCCGATCTACTGGGCGAAAGCGGCGAGATAGACGAAGTAGTGTACGAGCTTGTTTATCATCTCAGGCGGGCGGGCGAGGACGAGCGATTGCTGAAGTACATGCCGATCGCGTGCGAGAGGGCCCGGTCAGAGTATTCCAACCGCCTGGCACTGGAGCACGCCGACTGGGCCTGGGAGGCGTACGAGAGGCTCGGCAGTACCGCGAAATACCGCGAGAGGGTCGCCGACCTCATGAGCCAACGCGGGGATGTGGCGGGGATTCTCGGGGAGAGGGAGATCGAGCTGGAAAGCGCGCAACGTGTATGGACACTTGCCCAGCAACTCGGAAGCGACGCGCACGCGAGTGTCGCACACATGCTTCTTGGGGAGCATGCTCGGCATGTGTCGGAATGGGATCAGGCATTGGAGAGTTATCAAACCGCGCTGGAGAAATGCCCGGAAGAGAAGGGCGAGGAATGCGCGGTGATTCTCAGGCACATGGGGGCAGTGCACTATCTCAAGGGCGATTTCGAGAAAGCCACCGAGCATTACCACAAGGCGCTTGAAGCCCTCGATGATATCCCGCCGGGGCCCGAGTTGGTGAAGACCCACAACAACCTGGGCATCTGCCTGAAGAGAATGGGACATGTCGAGCCGGCGATATTCGAGTTCGAGCAGGCCCAGAAGATCGCGGAGGAGATCGGCGATTTGCATTCCGAGACTTTCCCGCTTGGAAGCCTGGCGTTGATCAACTACGACGCGGGACAGTGGGAGGAGGCGCACGAGCTTTTCGTCAGGCTTCTTAACATCCTCGAACAGACCGGCGATGTAGTCTCCAGGGCGAGAACCCTTCTGAACCTGGGTAACATCTTCTACCAGGTCGGCTTCTACGATCAGGCCGAGGAGTATTTCCGGGAGAGCCTTGCCGCGAGGCGCAGGATGGACGACCGTATCGGCGAGGCGATTGTCCTTCATCATCTCGCGCATATCGACTGCGAGCGCGGGCAGTATGACGACGCTCTTCAGAAGCTTACCGAGGCGATGGTCATCCACGAGGAGATCGGCGACAAGCGCGGCGAAGCGGGCACGCTCGCGGTTATGGCCCGGGCGAACAACAACGCTCAACGTCACAAGGTTGCGCTTCAGTGCGCGGAGCAGGCGCTTGAGATCGGCGAGGCGGGAGGCTTCACCAAACGGCTGATCGAGGCGAAGATGGAGGCGCTTATCGCGAGACTGGACACCGGGGAAAATGTCGACGATGTTTCGATCGAAGCAAGGTCGCTCGTCGATGAAGCTGGAATTGAAGCCTTCAGGAAGCTCGGACCGCGGGCACTAAAGAGATTGAGCGACCTTCAGGAAAAGTGCGGGCTTGTCGACGAGGCGTCAGAAAGCGTCGAGATCGCAAGGGAGATCGTGGAGAAGAACCTCGCTACTCTATCCGATCCGGAATGGAAGTCGAGCTATCGACTGTTGTACCAGGGGATACTTTGATTACCGCCATACCCACCCGATCCTTCAAGACGACAGGGATTTCGGACCAATTACCAGTTGCCGTTGGGATCGAACTTAGTGAGGAAGATATCCGAGCCACCGTTCGAGGTATGGAGGTCGATGCCGATTCCGGGATCGAAGTCAACTGTGTTGCGGAAATCGCCTGTCACATACAC
>CAYLVL010000362.1:0-3215 GCA_964387135.1 uncultured Planctomycetota bacterium | reverse complement strand
GGTTCGATTGATATCGAGGGCATAACGGATGAGCAGGTACACGCGCAGATTGTGGCTATCTGAGATGAAAGGGACAGAACATGGCTGAATTCCATCCGAAAATATACTCATTCCTCTGCAACTGGTGCACCTACGCGGGCGCCGATCTCGCGGGCACCAGCCGGATGCTCTATCCGGCCGACTTCCGGGTCATCAAGGTCCCGTGCACCGGTCGGATCGATCCGGAGTTCATCATCAAGGGTTTCGAGCAGGGGGCGGACGGTATCTGGGTGTCGGGCTGCCATATCGGAGACTGTCACTACAATACCGGCAACTACTACGCCCAGCGCAGATGGACCATCTTCCGTTACGAGCTCGATGCCCTGGGAATTGACCTTCGAAGACTGAAATTCACATGGATTTCCGCCGCCGAGGGACGCAAGTTCGCCGATGAGGCCGCGGAGTTCGTCGAGCGAATAAGAAAACTCGGTCCGTACGAGAAGTTCCACGAAATGGTTTCCGCCGGGACATCCGCGTCGCGGGAGTCATCAAGCGAGAGTAAACAATGAGCGCGAGCAATGAAAATACAACCGCAACCGTCGACACCACCGATGCGGTCGACGCATTGCGCAAAACCGCCGGGGAGCTTCTGGAATCAGGCGAGGTGAAGATGGTCATCGGCTACGGCGAGGGATACTCGCCCGGACGCTGTCGGCCTGTCTTCATCACCGACCCGAACGACGTCGGTCAGTTGATCTTCGATTCCCGATGCGTCAACAACCTCACCACCTACCTCAAGAAGCCCGAGATCAAGGCGCTGGACAAGGTCGCGATTGTGGTCAAGGGCTGCGATGCCCGCGCCATCAACGTTTTGCTCCTCGAAAACCAACTCGAACGTGATGATGTTGTGATCCTCGGTATGGTCTGCGAGGGCGTGGGGGATCCGGTCGAGGACAAGTGCCTTTCCTGTCTCGTCAATACGCCGCCGATCTACGATCACCTGTTCGGCGAGCCGATCGACGCGAAGGGCTGGAACGAGGAGACGTTCGCGAAGGTCGAGGAGCTCCAGGCGATGAGCCCCGAGGAACGCTGGGACTTCTGGCGCAGACATCTCGATCGATGCATCAAGTGCTACGCGTGTCGTCAGGCGTGCCCGATCTGCACCTGCACCCGATGCATAACCGACAAGAACCAGCCCCAGTGGGTACCTACAAGTCCTCATTCGCTCGGGAATTTCCACTGGAATCTCACCCGCGCGTTTCATCTTGCCGGTCGATGCGTCGGCTGCAACGAGTGCGAGCGCGCCTGCCCGGTCGATATCCCCCTCTCGCTTCTCAACTGGGCACTGATCAAGGCGGTTCACGATGAATACGATTTCATCGCGGGCATGGACGCTGAAACGCCGCCGCCTCTGGCCACCTACGAGGAAGGCGAGGAAAAGGACTTTATCAAGTAATCGGAGCTGACATTGGCTACTTCAATACATACCACCGACTTCCAGATCCTTTTCGACTCGGCTCGCGACGCTGGCTACCGCGTCGTCGCACCTGTTCGGGAAGATACGGTGACGCTTTTCAAGCCGGTTGAGAGCGCGGGCGAGATCGTTCTCGACGAGATCCTCCCGACAAAATCACCCAAGGAGTATTTCCTCGCGGAGCATGAGCCGATTCTCACCTACTCGCGCGACAACGGTGAATTAAAGATCGAGAATCCGCCGGAAGGGGAGATCGCACCTCCGATGGTCCTGTTCGGCGTCCGACCGTGCGACGCCGCCGGTCCGGAGATCATCAGGGAAGTAATGACTTGGGACTCCAACGATGAGTTTTTCCTGAAGAGACGGGAAGTGACGGTCGTGATTGCCATCGCCTGCGTGGAAGCCGACTACGCGTGTTACTGCACGTCGGTCGGACAGGCCCCGGACGGTACCGAGGGTGTCGACATCCTTCTCCTTCCCACAAGCGACAAGACAGGCGAATCGCAGGAGTACCTTGTCAATCCAATCACCGATAAAGGTCGCGAATTCGTCAAGGCGACAAAAGGTTGGAAGGAAGGCAATCCCAGGCCGTCGGCGGCAATAGAGCAAGTCAAGAAGAAGCTCGAGAAACGCTTCGATACCGACAAGATCAAGGAATGGCTCGACAGCGGCTTCGATGACGACTTCTGGAACACCGCCGCGCTCTCATGCATCGGTTGCGGGACATGCACCTACCTGTGCCCGACGTGTCATTGTTTCGATATTGTCGATGAAGGCGATGTAGACGGGGGCATTCGCATGAAGAACTGGGACTCGTGCCAGATGTCTCAGTTCACGATCCACGCATCGGGACACAATCCGCGCACCACCCAGAACGAGCGCTTCCGCCAGCGGATCATGCATAAATTCAAGTACTATCCCGATCTCTTCGGGCGGATTCTCTGCACGGGATGCGGCAGGTGCCAGCGAAGCTGTCCTGTCGATCTCGCCCTTGTCAAGCTTCTCGAGCAAATCCACGAGCTGGCGTGCGAGCCGGCCGGAAAATAGACCAGATAGAGCAATCATGGTTACCACCGATCAACAGGCATCGACCAGCGCTATGGAAAACATCTACCGACCGTCCCTGATGACCATCCAGTCGATACGCTGGGAGACTCCCGACACGACCACCTTCAAACTCCTCTTCACCGACGATGAGGAGCGCAGCCGCTTTTTCAGCGAGTACAAGGTCGGCCAGTTCGGGGAGTACTCGGCGTTCGGGCACGGGGAGTCGCCGTTCTGTGTAGCGTCGCCCCCGACCCGCACCGACTACATCGAGTGCACCTTCCGCGCGGTCGGTCGCAACACCAAGGCGCTCCAGACGCTTAACGAAGGCGAGATGCTCGGCTTCCGCGGCCCCTACGGAAACTGGTTTCCCATCGAGGAATGGAAGGGCAAGAAGATTTTGTTCATCGCGGGAGGAATCGCGCTGCCGCCGTTGCGAAGCGTGATATGGAACATCCTCGACCGTCGCGAGGAGTTCGGCGACGTGAGCATCATCTACGGCGCGCGCACGGTCGCCGATCTCGTCTACAAGACCGAGCTACAGGAATGGCAGGAAAGGCCCGACGTCAACCTCGTGCAGACCGTCGACCCCGGCGGCGAGACCCCCGACTGGTCGGGCAAGATCGGGTTCGTGCCGACCGTCCTCGATGAGGTCGCGCCGAAGCCGGACGACGCGATCGCGCTCGTCTGCGGTCCGCCCATTATGATCAAGTTCACC
>CAYLVL010000361.1:0-3230 GCA_964387135.1 uncultured Planctomycetota bacterium | reverse complement strand
CGAGAAATGATTGTTATGAATCTGGAATACAAGTTTCCTATATACCAGGAAAGCGGTCATACTATATTGCAGGGCGCATTTTTCTATGACGTAGGTGGTTCGTGGAGTTCATGGAGTGACGTCCGATTTACCAGAGGGCCACAAGAAGATGACATGAAGGCAGGTGCCGGGTTTGGCATCAGGTTTGTAACGCCAGTGTTTCCAATTCGGTTAGATTTCGGATGGGGTCTTGATAAAGTCCCCTGGTCACCCAGCCCCGAGGTCCATTTTACCCTTGGTCAAGCTTTCTAATAAAAAATTGAAGTTCCATTCATTTGTTACAGTTTCTTTGCTGGCCGGTTTATTTATGATAATGATAAACTGTACACTGGCCCTCGGCGTGGAGATAACCCCGAGCAGAATTGCGTCAGTTGATATAAGATATATCTTTGATAATTGTCCTCAAACGAAGAAGGCGCGCAAGGAAATTCAGGATTATCGGTCGACTAAAGCAAGGATGCTAAACCAGATGGAAAAAGAGTTAACTACACTTAAAGAGCGGCTAACTATGCCATCTGAATTAATACCAGCAGCTACTGAAGCTGCTGAAACAATAGAGCCAGAAGAAACTAAGCCGGTTATTTCGACCCAGACGTTAGTTTCAACACAGACAGTTACTGTAGAAGCTGGATTAAGTGAAACAAGAAAACTTATCAAAAAGAAAGAAGAGGAAATTAAAAAACTTCGCCAGGATGTTGAGCGTAGCATCAAAGAATGGGAAGAAGCATCGAGACATAATATTATGGGTGTTATTTACGATGCCATCCAAATAGTCGGAGAAAGAAAAGGGTATTCGGCAGTTCTGGATAAGAGTGAGGTTCTGTGGGGTCAACCCTCGGAGGACCTGACTCAGGAAGTCCTGGAGTATCTCAACGAGGGTTTGTAGCCGCAGACTTTAGCATGCGATTTGCCGACCGCAACCTGAAGGTTGCGACTACAGCCTGCGGCTACCATTTAGAAAATAAGTGAAACTGATTGAAATATCTTCGCTGGTTGGCGGAAAGCTATCAGGCGATGCGGGTCTCGAAATATGTGGTATCGCGTCACTTGATGATGCCGGTCCACAAGACATATCCTTTGTTGCGGATGGAATGGCTCTGGAACAGGTACGCACAAGTAAAGCAGGTGCTTTGCTTGTGCGCGACCGGATGCCTCTAAGATGCTCACAGATAGAAGTAGATAATCCACGTTCAGCATTTGTTGTTTTACTGGAAAAGTTTACTCCCCCTGTTCCGGTAAAAACCGGAATACATCACACTGCAATCCTGGCAGATGACGCAATAGTTGGAAAAGACGTTTCTGTGGGCCCATACTGTATCATTGAATCCTGTGCAACGGTTGGCGACAGAGTTGTGCTTGGCGCTGGTACCTACATCGGTCGTGATGTGAAAATTGGAACGGGGACAAAGATTTTTCCACGCGTTTCCATACTTGACCGTGTCCTTATTGGCTCAAGAGTAATTATTCATTCGGGTGCCGTTATAGGTGCTGATGGATTTGGCTATCTGGCTGGAAAAAATGGGCAACCTGTGAAGATACCTCAGATTGGTACGGTTGTAATAGGGGATAACGTAGAGATTGGCGCAAACACTACCATAGACCGTGCAACGACTGGTGCTACGACAATAGGTGAGCACACTAAAATTGATAATCTGGTACAAATTGCTCATAATGTTCGTATTGGTAAAAATTGCAGGATATCAGGTCAGACAGGAATTGCTGGTTCCTGTGTTATTGGGGACGGTGTCGTAACTGCAGGCCAGGTTGGAATTGCAGACCATTTACATATAGGAAATAAAGCGGTGCTTGCTGCACAATCGGGTATTACCAGAGATGTTCCAGATGGAGTTGTGGTATCTGGTTATCCTGCGCGGCCACATACTCAGGCAAGGAAAGTGTATGCTCTTATGAACCAGCTCCCGGATTTATGGAAAAGATTACGTAAATTAGAACAGGGGCATAAAAAGTGAAACAGTGCACTATTAATGAAGAAGTAATGATTGATGGCGTGGGGATGCATACCGGGAAAAAGACGCGTGCTATATTTAAACCAGCGCCGGCAAACTACGGTATACGCTTTGTAAGAAATGACCTACCCGGAAAGCCGGAGATTAGAGCTTGTCTGGATAACGTTACCGGCATCATCAGGGGTACATCTTTGGGTCATGGGAAGGTAGAGGTTCAAACGGTTGAACATGTCCTTGCTGCTGCATATGGTGTAGGTATTGACAATCTAAGAGTAGAACTGGACACAAATGAGCTGCCAATTGGAGACGGCAGTGCTAAACCATTCGTAGAGTTGTTTGAAAAGTCCTGTATCAGACAACTTAACGAGGATAGAGTAATATGGCGGCTTAAAGAGTCAGTCAGTTACTCACAGGGGAAAGTTTTTCTCGTTGCGCTCCCATCAGCAGAATTCCGGATTTCATGTACGATTCAGTACGACCATCCATTAGTAAACAGCCAGTTTCTTTCTATTGACATTAACAGAGATACGTTTGAGAATGAGATTGCGCCAGCGCGAACCTTTGGTTTTGAACAGGAAGTTGCACGGCTCAAATTGCAGGGATTTGCACATGGCGGAAATTTGACAAATGCAATTGTTATAGGGAAAGACAGAATCCTGAACGACTCACTGAGATTCCCGGATGAACTTGTCCGGCATAAAATATTGGATTTGATGGGCGATATTTTTCTCGCCGAAAAATACATTCAGGCACATATAATAGCAGTACGGTGTGGACATATACACAATACATCGTTTACAAGGATGCTAGATAGAGCAAAGATGGAACCATTAGAACCTTCCGTCCAGAGTGCAGCGGCACAGGAAACTACGCTAGCAGGCGGGATTAACATCGGAGCTGGTGCTGAACTTGGCCGCGCTGAAATTCAGCAGGTGATACCACATCGCTCGCCTTTCTTATTCGTTGACCGCGTAATTATCGTTGACCCATTAACACGTGCTACCGGGTATAAATTTCTTTCTGAGGAAGAATATTTTTTTGCAGGGCACTTCCCGCACAACCCAATAACTCCAGGTGTTCTCATTGTGGAAGCAATGGCTCAAACTGCAGCTGTACTATTCCTTGCACGTCCAGACCTCAAACATTTGCTTCCTTACTTTATGGCGATAAGGAATGTAAAATTTAGAAAGCCGGTTTTTCCAGGAAGTGAAATGCGTATGGAAG
>CAYLVL010000360.1:0-3230 GCA_964387135.1 uncultured Planctomycetota bacterium | reverse complement strand
GAGCGGCATCTCGGGCACTTCTTCAGCGCTGCGGTGAAATCGAACCCGCATTCCGGACAGTACTTCAGCCGGTCGTAGAACTCCGCTCCGCATTTCGGACACTTGTACGCCACTGCTTTTCCCTTGGGAAATAATAGCCCCAAATCCAACCATACGACAATCCGCTTTTCCCGTCCGGTTCATCCCGTGTCCGTTCATGCTGGCGTTGGAGACCGCGTACGCGCTATTATTTTATTATGCCCGACATGGTCGAGTCATCCCCGCGTCCGGCCCTCCTCATCAAGCGCACCGTGGCCGATGTCGACGCTCCCCCGCCTCTCGTAAGCTTCGCCATGCCCGCCTACAACGAGGAGGAGAATATCGAACGTACCGTCGGCGAGTGCCTTGAGGCTTTCGAGTCTGCGGGAATCTCATCCGTACCCCCGAGCGGCACAAACGGCGCGCTGAAATGGGGTGAGATCGTCGTCACCAACGATTGCTCTAAAGACGCAACTCCCGACATTCTTGCCCGACTGCTCGAATCCAATCCCAACCTTGTCGTCGTCACGCATCTGGAGAAGAACCTCGGCTACGGTCGCGCGCTGTCGGACGCCATCGCAGCCACTCGCGGCGAATGGGTCGCCAGCATCGACTCCGACGGTCAGTTCGATCCCCGCAATCTTCCGATTCTCCTCGAGAAACTCGGTCAATCGCCGCACTCAGGATCGCCTGGCTCAATAGACTGCGTCGCCGGGTTCCGCATGAAGAAGAAAGACTCGCCGGTACGGGTGATCGCCGACCGCGGCCTCAACGTGATCGTGCGGATGCTCTTCGGCGTTCGGTATCGCGACACCAACTGCGCGTTCAAGCTCGTGCGGGGCAGTATCCTCCGAAGCCTGACAATCGAGACGAACGGCTTCCAGACCCCCACCGAGATCGTCCTCAAGCTTCACGCGCTGGGACACCGCATCATCGAGTGCGGCGTCACCCATCGCGCCCGCGAGGAAGGCAAGAGCAAACTAAGGGTCATCCGGACCTCACTCGACTTCCTCCGCTTCCTCTTCTACCTCCGCATGAAAATCAACCTCTACCGTAGAGGAATCCTATCGAGATTGTAGAGCCGAGATTGTGGGATTGCAATGAAATTTGAGCTCTCGTTCGGAGCGCGGACTTTCCAGTCCGCATCTTCCGTAGCGCCAGCATTCTGGAGCGCATGCGTCCCGCCTGCAAATCCGAAGACACCCTAAAGTCGAACGTCGTCCTTCGGACTCCGCTCGACCTGAGGGTGCCATCCGATTTTGTGAAATAAACAGGAAAAATATGCAGAATAAACAGGAAAAATATCCAGAGGCCCGACCGTAAGGGAGGGCGCTCTTCTTGTGCCAGCAAGGATGCTGGAGAATCGAGGCTGTGCACTTGGGTGCTGTGAGAATACAGCCGCCGCTTCTGGATAGGGGGAAATTCTCAATACAGATCATCCCGCAGGTCTTCGAGCATGTCGCGGATGCGCTTCCAGGATTTCTTCAGGAGCCTGGAGAGGTAGCTGCGGCTGATCTTCATCTTTTTCGCCACGGCCTTCGGCTCCTCTTCCTTCAGCACGACCGCGACGAACGCCTTCTTCTCCTTCTCTGGGAGCAACTCGACGCACTCGTAGATGCGGTCGAGGAGGAACGCGTCCTCGGCGTGCTCGTCGGGATCGGCCTCGGTGTCGGGGATGTTCTGGATGAGGAGAGCGAGTTGGTCGCTCTCGGACATATTCTGGGGATGCTTGACGTGCTTCTGGAGGTAGGTGAGCGCGCGGCCACGAATGCGGAACCGCGCATACGTGGAGAATTTGAAGCCGCGCTCGGGCTCGAATCTCTCAACAGCTTCCACCAGGCCCACCACGCCCTCCTGGAAGAGGTCGAGGTAGACCTGCTCTGAAGGCTTCAGGATCGTGACGATCTTGCAGACAAGGGGCTGGTAGCGATAGATCAGCTCCTGCCGGGCCTCCAGGCTGTCGTGCTCCTTGTAGTCAGTCCAGAGCTTTCGCTCCTCGCTGGGCGTGAGAAGAGGGATCTTCGAAAGTTGCTTGAAGAGTTCGTCAGCGAATGCCGGCACGGTCTCTCCCAGTTTCTCGGACTGGCCCATCCTATCAAGTATAGGCCGCGGAAGTCCGGAAATCCAAATGATAACGCAACCGGCGAGCAGTGAAACAAGGGAGGAAGATCAGTTCGAATCCAGCCGATGAAGAGGGATGATCCAGCCCCAACCCTCCATCCCCGTGATGTGTTCCTCCGTCTGCTGCGCCCCCTCCACCGAATCGGTCCCGGCGGGTTGCCACTGGTCAGCCGATCGATGGAGCATATTGCCTGGTGGCAATCCCGCTTCCAAACCGTGAGTCGTCCGTGTCATGGCGGTCAACTCGACGGCTTATTTCCCTGCACCTGCGCTCTGCCCCTTTCGACGCGCCACGCATGACTGCCTGGCGGATGAAAGGGTCGCTGACGAAGTGGTGGCAGTGTAGCACGAACCACCTCTAATGTCACCCACTGATGGGACATTCTGACTCTTTTGGGCCATTTTTTCGCATTTTTTGACTAGTTTTAACGAGATTTAAGCCATCTTAATGCTCACTTCCTCGCTGGCGCCCGTCAACACTGACCCGGACGATCCGGAAGAGCACATCGTCAATCGGGCAACAAGCTTAATTCTTCATATGCGCCTAACAGCAATCATCCAAGGCGGAAATCCGGGCTGAAATTGTTCGCCGCAGGTTAACCATTCACCTTGAAATTTTCTTTCCCGACGATATAATACTAATGAATGCGTACGATCTACTACAGCCGTACCTTCACGGGCGGCGGTTTTGTGTTGAGTGATTGACTTACCCTGAAGATCAGGTCCGAAGGAGTATAGATGCGCCACCTTTCTAATGTGCTACTGCTTTACGGTCTTCTGTATTTCATTTTAGGTTGTGGTTCAAACGCCCCCCCTACACTTCCGGAGGCCGACAGCCCGGCATATGAGCCGTTGTCAGCCGATGCAGTGATGCCGGGCGATCCCGACAGGCATCTCTGGGGGTATTACAACCTTGAGGCGGACCTTGCCGAGGGCACCGTTTCCGTCCTGCCTAACCGTGCTGCCGATATCCATCTCAATGTGGTGAAGCCTCTGAACAGCAGGTTCGGTATTGGCTTCAACGTGCAGCCCGGAAGCGACCCGGCCAACGGGTATTTCGTCATCAACGTCAGCATCACCCATCCGTTCCC
>CAYLVL010000359.1:0-3235 GCA_964387135.1 uncultured Planctomycetota bacterium | reverse complement strand
TCCCCGAATTCGACTCCCAGGTGGAGGTGCGGACCGGCTGGCTCGAGGGGCTGAGGAAGAAGGTGACTAAGTGGAACGCGGACGAACGGTTCGCCTGACGCACCAAGGGAAGAACTCTCTTCCGCAGGTACCCCTTTAGTAAACGATGGTAAACGATCTTGGAACGATTGAGTGGGCATCAGCGAGACTCATACGAGACCTCATAGTGTTGTAACCTAAGACAGACCGAAGGGCTGTCAGCTGTGACGAGGATAACGGTATCCAAGATGTTGAGTGGATCCTTATTCTCTCACTTCAGCGATGACGTTCCTTGCGCTGGTCAGTCTAACATGACGACTGTCGCATTCATGACTAGACCGCCTCAGTTCTGGATAGTGTAGTTTCCGAGCTCCTTTCGTTCGCGCCACTTGTCTGTTGGCCCAAAGACTGTGCCCTTGTAGCCTAATTCGGACAGAAGCAGTAACTGAAGCCCGAACTGCGCGCTTTGAAGGATGTCCAAGGCCCGGCACGGATTCTTGCCGATTGGACCAGGAAGGATGCCCGAATGCGCCACGCTGTCGCGAGCTTTCTTGAGAACGTCCAATTCCAGCCCGATTGATGCTAGGCTCAAGTGCCGGGATCTGAAGAGTTCCTCAAGTTGGAGCCTAAGCCGCGGCCACTCGAATAGTTTAGAAATCCGTCCGGCCCAGAAACCCGAGGGGTCTCGTTCGCTGTCACTCCTCCACCTCTTCCAGGCAGCCTTCAACAGCGATTTGAGTTGCTCAAGTTCAGCACCGATCTTCTGAGGCTTGACCCACTCAAGTGATAGCGCTTCCAGTGCCTGTGCTACATACAGTATTCGAACGTCTAACACGCCGTTATGCGACATGTTCAGGTACTGAATGACCCTGGCCACCAGTTCCTGCTTCTCGGTCGACCAGGATTCCCAGGTGGGCAGTGCGATTTCTATGTATTCGGTCAGCTTATCGGGTGGAACAAGGAGACCAGGACCATTTTGATCACCTGATGTTTGCCTCCAGATCTCAAGGCTTTTTCCTGAAGACCAGTTGTAGAATTGGCGATGGGCTGTTACTCCCTGACCTAATGCTAACGCCAAGATGGTTGCTACACATTTGGCCTTCGCCCAACAATCCGCGAGTGTAGCCCCAGGCGATCTGAGCGAGAGTACTTTCGACTCCAGGGCTCTTCCCACTGAACTAGCCTCCCAGCTGGTGTGGCTAGCCCAATGCACGGGATTTTCAATGGAGATGCTCCAGTTGCTAAGCCAAACCGAAATACTGGGGCTGTAGTATGCACCCGTGAGGGGAAACTCAGCCTTCTCGATTTCACCTGATCCGGCTGTCCCGATTACGACACCTTTTAAGGGAAAGAAGACCGGTTGTGGTGAGGAGGAAGTGCAAATCAGGCTTGCGCTCCGCACCTCACGGCCGTCCTCAAGGTCTCCGACCAGATTCCAGTGGCGTTCCGCGATAATGCCGGCGTGGAGTCGAGCGGGCTTGTCAACGTCATTAAGCTCGAACTGAAAATGCCAGTGCCACCGTGAGAGCACAAAATCCGCTTCGAAGTCGGGGATCGTACCCATCCTGAGACGGCCCTGCCCCCTCAACCGATCTTCAGTCATCATCTACCTCCGTAGGCGATAACCGCGAGAATACGATAGGTCATTCCCGCCGAGCTTTCATCAGAGGCGGAGTGTTGTTCCTTGGCATGTGACACCCTGCGAGTTGACACAAGAATGTGTAGGCGTGCGAATACTTGATTGCCACGAAACGCCTCACAAAAGCGTGACTTTGCCGGTACTTCATCACGGCAGCCGTCTCCTCTTCCTCTTTAAGGTTAGGTTCTCCACCTGAATTGCTTTCGGTAACTGGCCATGTCCGCATTATCTCCTTCCTCACAATCTGCTTCTCTGAGAAGTGACCCTTTCCCTCTCTTCTCTATTCACTGCTCCCTTCTACCATACCGAGGAGCCTTTTGCGCTATCTTCAGGACTTCTCGAAAACGGATGCTGTGCCGATGAAGGAAACTGAGCGTCGTAGAACTCTGCCCACTTTAGATGATCAGAACGGATCTCAGCCCACTCCCTCCTAGCTTCAGCGTACTCTCGTGCAAATAGATCTCGTGGACAGGTGGTTTTATCGGACTCTCCGAACCAGGCTGCGAAGAGTTCGTAGTCGCGAGCCGAAAGGAATCCTCCGCCTTCAATCTCTCCGTTTTGGGGATAGGAAAAGGATAGCTTGTTCCAGATCTTCTTGCGGAGAATCATCGCTATCTCGAACTCACCTTCGCCCCATGTGAGTCCTCCATAGCACGAGTTTTCGCCGTACAAGGCAGCCACAAGCACGGCAAGATTGTAGAACTCATTGAACAAGCGCTCCTTTAGGGGATTAGGACGCGGCTTCCCTGCATGACGGAGAAGGTATCGATATCTAATGCGTTCTTCCTGAAAATAGGCTGTCGCTATGGGCATGTTCTGGAAATCGATGGGCTCCGTGGGTGTCTCGCCAAGCCAGCGTCTAGCTTTTCGAACTACGATCTGAACGTGGCAAGGGAGCTGGAGACCCGTTTCGTGTTCAACCTCTTGGAGCAAATCCAAACCACGCCGCAGCTTCTCGGAACCGTTCTTCTTTTTTCTGACCAGCATGAATCCAAGCCGGGTTGCGACAACTGCATGTCCGTATGTCCCCGGAATGGACACCTCCAGGGCTTTCTCCAGGTAATCGAAGGCGTTTTGGTTGCACTCGTTCCGTGCCACCTCGGGATACCAGGTGGCTAGCATCGAATACGCGTCCCCTAATGCAAGATAGATGAAAGGGTTTTTCGAGGCACGCTGAGAGCGCTCAATCTTCCTGATCTTTCGCAACATGGCTCTACCACGTGACGGGTCCGGATTGTGGCTCGATGGTACGTAGGGGCTCGCCATACTACCCAGTTTCAGCAACTGGAACAGCACCTTGTCCATGGTCGCCCCTTTCTGCTCTGAGGCTTATCCACATTACCTGATGGCTTTCGGAGACATCCAGCAGTCTCCTCCTCGATTAGTTTAGCTGAGTTCCTTCACCTAAGGCAAATGATTCCAGCGGCTCCACGGGCCAATCATCACCTGCAGATATCACGATGTGGGATTCAGACAGTTCGTTGCTCATTGACAGGTACGGAGTGACAGGAACACGTTTCTAATACGCCCGACAGGATTCGAACCTGTGACCTTTGGCGCCGGAGGCCAACGCTCTGA
>CAYLVL010000358.1:1192-3236 GCA_964387135.1 uncultured Planctomycetota bacterium | reverse complement strand
CCTCGTCGGCCTGGAGGAAGTGGTCGGTGTAGGACGACGCGGTGCCTTCGCGCTGTCGGACACCTGCGGGATGCCTCAGGTAGTCGCGATTGATGTCGGAGTAGGTGTAAACCCATTCCTCGGAGACTACGGCGGCTTCGAAGGAGAGTTCCTGGATGAGAGCAGTTCCGTCATACACGAATCGCTTCAGAGTCGCGTCCCAGTAGCCGGTGCTCGAATTGTCGTTCCAGCGTTGCCAGACTCGGCCGGTGCCGTCGTACCAGAGGTTCCCGCGAACATTGTCGGCAGCGGCGTGCGTGTGGCTCTTGAGGCGATTATCAGACAATAGAATCATGGCAAGTGAGCGCCGGATTTGCGTTACCCGCAACCTCCGTCCGGCTTGGCGGAATGAGGCTGAGGGCGGCTCCCGGGAGCGGCTATTCGCTTGGATCGCCATCTTAGAACCATGTACCCCCCCAGCCCGGCCACGCCTATTAGACACAAAATGAAAATGACATTACGGACTTGTCTCGCCCTAAGGTGACTGAGTGCACCAGCAGCAGCTGCACGAACATCCGGATTGGGATCATCCTGGGCCTCCCGAAGGAGCGGGGTTATCTCTCTGGGGACGCCGACATCAGCCAGCACGTCAATGGCGGCAGCTCGAACGCCATCTGAGTTGTCACTCTCAAAAACATTGAGCAGAGCTTCGTATGAATCCCTGTCATGCCCGAAATGCCGCAGGCCCAGGCAAGCGTATGTTCTAAGTGACTCAAAATCATCAGTCAGCAACTGATTCAGCACCGGTCGAGCTTCCGGATGCACGATTCTCGGGTCGCTCCAATCCACTCTACCAAGCAGGCTAACAGCATTATTCCGCACCAGATGCTCACCTTCCTCCGCAGCATGTAACAAAGCGAGTACACCCTCCGGCGACCTTGTGAAAGGTTCGAGCGAGTCTTTGATTATGAGGTTGGCTGGTGACTGATCGGGGGTTATGCTCTCAAGCATGATGCTGACGTATGGGGAGTCAATCCTGGGATCAAGCTGGGTTCTGAGAAGCTCCCCAACCACAAAGAGATCCTCTCGTTCGCGATCATGCATCGCAGACAGCAATGTGGTGATTCGCAATTCTGCATCTTCCTCCATTCGAAACAGGCCGAAGTTAGCCGCATCGCCAACAGGATCGTCCCTGCCAGCCGCGGTCCTAAGGGCTTCAACGAAGTCCAAATCCTCAGGAGATGAGGTAAATTGCTGCACAACGTAATCAGCTCCCCGATGCCGCATCATCAGATACACTCTTTCTGCAGCATCCGGCTGGCTCAGCAGTTTGACTAGATCGTCTGGCTCGCTACTGGGGGCATTGCATGCCATGAGTACGAAGGTCGCGGCAACAATGCAGTATAGGACTACGAGTGCAGCAGGAATCCTGTCCATCTTCCATGTCATGAACTTGGTCAATAGAAACATGCTTTGTGTTGCCCTGGCGGCAACGACATATCACATGTTTTAGAGTCAATGCATTTATCAGCGAAGTAATATATAGCTGATGCGTTTCTGTACGGATCTACCGGGTCATACCAATCTGGCGCTCGCTCAAATGGTGTCAGACTAACACCGCACACGTGAAGCATCTCATGCAATAGGCTGTTTTCGATTATGCAGGCATGGCCATACCAACTCATTAGTAGCGCTATGTAGTCCATACATAAATGAATAGTCTGCCCGTATGGTATTACATATCCTGTGGCTTGGCTAGGCTGAGAACACGAAGGCCAATCGCAGCATATCGAAGAGCAAGGGAACCCGTCACACCATTCGCATTTTACTGTGATCCCGCGCCCTTCTCTGCATATATCCGCTATGCATCCCCATACACTTTCTGCAGTGCCTGTCCGCCGCCTTCCCACGAACCTGCCAATTTCAGCCTCAGCGCCGAGTCTTGATCGGAGATTTGAATCCTGCCATGTCGCGCATGCGCAGTAAGGAGCAGCTTCACAAACATGTTCGAAAGCAGTTCGCAACGTGGGCTCTAGTCCTTTGCAGTTTTCGAATTGGATTTCCG
>CAYLVL010000358.1:0-1182 GCA_964387135.1 uncultured Planctomycetota bacterium | reverse complement strand
AACTCCAGTCACACGCTCTACAGTCACAGAACTCGCAGAGGCCATGGCTCTGATCACAAGGGCAAATGGGTGTAGGATAAATGTCGCCCGGAGGCGGTTGCACGGTCCAACACAATTCTTCACAGCAGTACGTAAACCATCCAGCATTGTATGCATCATCCCAATACATAGCTGGAGCATTAATGCAATCAAAATTGTGCTGATCCTGCCATATCCGCCAACAATCGGGCGACATTGCCGGTAGCTTCGGTGCTGCTGCAGCATAAAGCTGTAAGTCAGAAACGGGGCCGACGGGACCAGCTCCCAGTGGCCCCCCGTATTGATAAGCATTATTTCCCATTCTGCTCGCGAATCTCTCCAGACCCGTAATGATGTGACGGCGTCCCTTCTGAATCAACCCGTCAAAACCATTGCTAGCGTCACCGTACATTTCGATGTACTGGCTGGATGTGGCCAGATTACTCAAGCCGCTGGTGAAGGAGCCGCCGGAGACTTGGTCCAAAGACGACGACCTCTCCGTTCTATAGGCCGTCACAGCGATCGGATCTCGCTCCACTTTGTATTCAAGAGCTCCGGTGTTGTCCTGGAGGTAGTGGTCGGTGTCCTGGCCGCCTGAGCGTTCACGTTGTCGGATTCCGGCTGGATGGCGGAGATAGTCCCTCGTCAGGTCTGTATAGCTGTAGACCCATTCTTCTGAGATCACTGCGGCCGTGAATGCGTGCTCCTGAATCAGAGCGGTTCCATCGTAGACGAACCGCTTCAGCGTGCCATCCCATTCCTCTGTGCTCGAGTTGTCGTTCCAGCGTTGCCACACGCGGCCGGTGCCGTCGTACCAGAGGTTGCCGCGCACGTTCGAAGCGTCGGTGTGCGTGTAGCTCTTGAGGCGGTTCTTGCGGTCGAAGGTGAACGTCCATCGCGCGCGCTTGATAAGCTGCGAGCCCGAGCGGTCGACCGATACTGCCTTCGTTCCTGTCATGTTGTTGTTCACGTCGTAGGCGTAGGCGCCGGACGTGCTCACATTAACATTCGTGCCCGCATCCGAAATCGTTGCATCCGTGATCTGGTAGCCGCGCGCATAACTCCGCGTCTCGGTGTACGCCCAGCCTTCGTTGTCATAGAACTTCACTTCCGTCGGGTTGCCGCCGAGATCGTACGTCGTTCGCTTGTCCTGCAACACGTTCA
>CAYLVL010000357.1:0-3239 GCA_964387135.1 uncultured Planctomycetota bacterium | reverse complement strand
GTTTCGTTGTGCCGGATCGCGTCGCGAAGGGCGCGGTCAGACGTAACAGGCTGAAAAGGCTCCTGAGGGAGGCGGTACGTCACTGGTGGGGGGACATTCAGCCCGGTTATGATATCGTCATCAGCGCGACCGGGTCTCCCGCACGGGATCACGCTCATTACGTGGAAACGGAATTTCTGAAAATCCTCATGAAGGCGGACCTCCTGTCAGACACGGGTGAGAAGAGAGCGCGAGCGCGTTTGAGCGAGCTTGCCCGGTTGTCCGATCGACTTTCATCCCGGGGGGCGGAAGGATGAACCGATTCCTCGGGAGGATCGCGGCTTCCCTCGTGGTGGGCTATCAGCGATTCATCAGCCCGTTCCTGCCGCCCTCATGCAGGTTCTACCCATCATGCAGCGAGTATTCGCGGGTGTCTTTTCTGAGGCACGGATTCCTGAGGGGCATCTGGCTTACCGCGACACGAATTCTCCGATGCAATCCCTGGAATCCCGGAGGGTGGGATCCGGTACCGCCGCTTGCGGGTGAGCCTGAGGACAAGCCGGAGGTTTACGCGGGATACAAGAGAAAACGCATTCCCCGCGCTCGCTGATTAAACGAATTCTATAAAACGGCATAGACAGCTACGCAATAGTAGAGTATGATTAAGACACTGCCGGCGAGGAGGCCGGCAAAGAGATTCCAGGGCAATGCGCACAGACCGCGGTATACCGGGTCCGTGTGTGTCGTGCATGCGGTTGTCCACCGCGACAATGTTGGATTAGTCGGTGACCTGAGGGGGAACCATGCGGGTTTCTCATGCTTGAGCCCATCATTGACATTCTTATCTGGATCATGGACAAGACCCACTATGTAACCAACATGTGGGCTGTCGACATCATCCTGCTCACCATCCTTGTGAGGTTGGCCTTGTACCCGCTTAATCTCAAGCAGGGCAAGACAATGAAGGCGATGCAGAAGCTCCAGCCTGAGATGAAAGCGATCCAGGAGAAGTTCAAGGACAAGCCGGAAGTGGCGCAGAAGGAGATGATGGAGCTTTACCGGAAGTACAAGGTAAACCCGTTGTCGTCATGCTGGCCGATGCTCATCCAGATGCCGATCTTCATCGCGCTGTTTCTGATGCTGAGAGATCCGAGATATTACCTGAGGCTGGAGGGGTTCGAGCACGCAACGCTATTCGGAATCCAGCTCACCATCCCCCCGCTTGTGTCCAGTCCGTACCCCGAAGTGGCGTTGAAAGCGGGCGTGTTCAACCTATTCAGCCTGGTGCAGTTCTCGCAGGTCGCCGATCGCTTCCTCTACCTACCCACCCTCTGGCTGGTGGCGGTCTACATAGCCACCACGCTGATACAATCGCGCCAGATGCAGGCCCAGACGCAGGCTGCCAGTCCAGGTCAGCCGAACATGATGACATTCATGATGCCGATGTTCATAATCCTGGGTCTCATCTTTCCCACGGGGCTGCTCGTTTATTTCATAACCACCAATGCCCTTCAGATGGGACAGAACTGGCAGATAAAGCGGGAGATCGCGCTCGAGGAGGATTTGCGCGAGGAAGCATCCCCGAAGGAAAAGCCGGTCGCCCAGCCGTCCAACAAGGCGGCAGCGCCCCAAAAGCGTAAAGCGCCCGCAAAGCCCAACAAAGGCAAGCCTTCGGCGGGACGCAAAAAGAAGAAGTAAGCTCGAGAGCAGCAGCACGACCTGCACGCTCGGGCTCGAAAGGATGGTGGGTTCAGTTATGCTTTACTGCGACGAGGTCGCGTCGACCGAGGAAGAAGCGATCTTGAACGCAACACGCAAGATGCGTCTTTCTCGGCAGGATGTGGTCGTGCGAAGCGTTACCGAAGTGGATGGGGGAGTCAGGGTCAGGATCGAGGCCGTCCGAAGCCGTGGGCAGGAAGCTTCGGAGCTGGTGGAGGACATCCTCCGGAGAATCGGCATCGAATCGGAGATTTTCTATATCGAATCGTTCGATCGCATTCTCATCAACATCAAGGGGCCGCATCTCGGATTGATTATCGGGAAGGGCGGTACGACGCTGGAGGCGCTGGAGACGGTTGTCAACGTCATGCACAACCGCGACCACACCATGTTCAAGCCGGTCGTCATCAATCCCGGCGGTTACAGGGAGAACAAGAGAAAAGCACTGAGAACCCTGGTGCAGCGCGCGTGCGAGGCGGCAAGAAACGGCGACAAGGTTTGTCTGCCGGTCACCAAGCAGCGCGACAGGAAGCAGATTCACCAGATCATCAAGGAGTTCCCCGGTTTCCGCTCGAGATCGTTCGGCGAGGGGGACGACCGTAAGGTCTACATCTTTCTGGCTACCGATGAGGACGCAGAAGCAGTCAAGGAGGAAGACGAGACCGGCTTCATGCCGCCCGGAGCATGCAGGACCGAATTGAAGGACGACAGGCTGTCCGCTTCACCGTAGCAGCCCGGCGGTCCATAGCGGCTTCCGCGATCCGGAATCGCTCCGGCGCGTCCCTACTCATTCCAGGAGATGGAGAAGCAGGATGTCCAATCAGAAAGCCATTCCTTTTGTCGCCGGGGCGATAGCGATGTTGCTCGCGTTCGGTGTCGGGGGATGCGAGGGAGCGCTTGCCCCCAAGAGAACGCCCAATCGGGTCGTAATCGGCTTCCTGAAAGAGATCGGTCGTAACGACTACGATGCCGCACGGGAATGGGTGGCGGAAGAGTCTATCCCCCTCATCGAGTCCTGGGACCGGGTTCTATACTTCCCGGATGTCTCAAATCCGCCGACCGAAGAGGACGGCGAGAGAATCGACGATTTTATCTCGCTCTTCTATCGGATCACGACGATGGAGGAAGGGGATACAACGGCAAAGGTACACCTGGTCTTCGTGGCAACCGACGCGATAATCAACTTCCCGGACATCGCGGACGATCCGCTGGTTCCCAACAGCGCACCGTTCATGGTCGCACTTACGCGTCCGGTTGAGGACGAGAGTGAGGATTCGAATGCCGGGGATTGGAAGATACTCTCTCTGGAACCAATAACCGAGACACGCTGAGGAAGCGAACCTCGCTTATCTCTCGCTTCTGCCCGAAGACTGGATTTCGTGCTTGAGTCGCTCCGCCTCGATGCGAAGCCATCGCGGTGGATACTGCGACAATGCCTGCTGGATTTCGTTGAGTGCCCGGCTCTCATCCCTGACCAGAACGTAGGCCTTGGCAAGCTCATAGTGCGCCCAGTAGGTTCGGGTGTGGCGTCTGACCTGGAT
>CAYLVL010000356.1:0-3258 GCA_964387135.1 uncultured Planctomycetota bacterium | reverse complement strand
ATAAGCAAGTCACTGCTGACTAGAGTCGGGTCATCACAGAATGAGGTGGTGGGCTGTGCCGCGAGGTGGGATTGGGACTTGAGGTCGTCTTGGAGCTTGAAAACCGCGTTTTGGCCTTCTGCAGGCCTCTTGTAGTGCGGGCTTTCGGGCATCAGTTTCTGCCATACGTCTTAGAGGACCTAGGAGGGTCGAGATTGGGTGGGGTAAGGGTCAGATATGGGTGATGGCTCACAGGGCCTCCCAGCGGGTCAGGGACAAGGTGCAGTTCCCTTTGGATAGCGCTCAAAGCTGCCTGAAGGCTGGGGATCCTGCTCGTTCCTGGTCAGGATGGCTTCCAGGGAGTGGATGAAGGTCGGATTGTCGGGGGCTAGGGCGACGCGCAGCTTGAAAGCGCCAAGCATGCCCCGCAACAGCGTGTTACCATCGGGTGTAGTGAGCTGGAATCTGCCGTCGGTGGATTTCAAATCGAACTTGGCAAGGCTGCTGATCCGGTCGAGCAACCCTTGACCGATCGGCACGCCAAGCGAGTAGGTGTAGACAACCTTCGAACCAGAGTAATCCTTGCTGCGCTTCCTCCCGAACTGCAAGATCAGCAGCAGCTAAGAAGCACCATCCTATCACCACTGGGCGGCAGGCAGAAACCGCATCAGATACGCTCCGTGATTCACTTGGCTCGCACTCTGCGCCAAATCTAGAGGAGGCTCGAACCATAACGTGCCCGAATCGACATAGCCGACCGCATAAACACTTCCGGTTGCATCCACGGCCACACCTCTGGCCTGGCATCGCCCCTCAGTGCCGAAAGTCCTTACGCTCAGGAAATCACCCTGAATGGAGAGGCAAGATATGAAAGCCCCACTAGAACCCCGGGAATCGTGTACCGCTTGGTCCAACCCGCCATCAAAATCGACCGATCCAGAATACTCACCAGCGACGAGGACTGCCTGATCACAAACAGCCAGATCGTAGACCGTATCGTCTTCTGTTCCACCCCATGCTCTGAACCAAAGAACGCTACCCAGAGAGTCGAAGCTCGCGACAAATACATCTTGCCTTCCTAGGGGCTGATTGATTAGTGCAATCCTGCCAGTGCCGGGCAACCGGTTCAGGACGATCTCCCCATGGAATCCGCCAGCTATGTATAAATTATCTTGCAGGATTTCAAGAGCTGATGCAAAGTCATCCTCAACTCCACCCCAGCCTCTTGCCCATCGACACAGCCCTTCGGCATCGAGGCACACTAAGAAAGCGTCACCGAAGGGACTCATGCTCGTCAGCAGGGAATCAGAATTGCGGCCCTCGAGTTCCACGTCACCACTGAATCTTCCTGCGAGATAGATACCACCTAAGCCATCGATAGAGAGGTCAAGGATGCCAAGCGGCAATATTCGTGTCCACAGAATCTCACCGGCGCTATTGTATTTTGCCAATGCGCTGCAGATTCCATTGCATGACGGAGAGCTTGTCTCATTGACTTGACCGAATCCACTCGGTCCAGGCGAGTATCTCGTTGCAACATATGCATTACTTTGTTGGTCAATATGGAGAGCGACTTGGTCTGACTGAGCAATGTTCTTGAATCCGAACTCCCAGCCGGGCAAGGTCCGGCCCCACACAAAGCGCCCTTCCTTGTCCAATTTGACAAGAAACAAATCTGATGAGTGTACAGATGATCTGAGATCCTTAAAGCTTCCTGGATTCAAGTCTGTCTCTCCAGAGAAGCTGCCAGCGACATAGACCGATCCGTCTTCCGTAACTTCCACCTCATAGGCAGAATCCCAAGACCTATCCCCACCCCATGAGACCGCCCAGGCAAGACGACCATCGCCCCCAAATGCAGAGCAGTAGACGTCAGGCCAGGGTTCTGATCCGGCAGTTCGAATATTGACTTCCGGACCGGGATCAAGATCCACTGGCCCACCGACATAGTTTCCAATTGTATACACTTCGCCTTCCCGGCCTGCAATAATGTCGTTAGCCTCGACCATTGTTCCCCCGCCCCACGTGATTACCCACTCGGAGCTCGCATCCGAAGCCCCGGCGCATCCTGACATCAAATAACCGAATGCGACTGCTATTAGGGTGACATTTAATGTTGAGGTCATCGATCCCATCCAATCATCCCACCTCTGTCAACATTGCTTGCGCAGATATCACAGTTAAATGGATGCCACAGCTGCTCTGGCCCTTCGCCAGGATTAGCCTGTAAAGTGTAAGCTTCGGGGAAGCAGTTGAATTGGCACGCGTTGGCCGCATTTGCATGATCCGGGGCCGGTCGCAAGTATCTACACAGAAGGCACCAGTGCGTCAATTCGTGCAAGACATACGATGCCCAGAGGTAGTTCAAGCTGGGTCGAGTGTAATTGAGCCCTTTTTCTGTCTCAGGTCTGAAGAAGTCGATTGTGGTGCGATCACGGAAAAGCTTGTTCTCGATATTCCTAGTGCAAATGCAAACTCCTTTGTCGCAACTTGTGCAGCCAAACAGACCCGGATCATTCACGCAGTCCTGGCAGTTGCATCGAATCAATGGTATAGGCCCGACAGGCCTATTGTTCAGAGCTTGATCGATGCAAATCCTTAGAGTCGGGTCATTTAGGCATCCTATTTCGGAATGGAACTGCCTCTTGATCTCCTCAAGCATATCGGTGAGCCAGTCCTGGTGTGAGATGAAATCGAGATCGCCCGGAGCTCCATAAGGGCACGGACCACCCGAAGCAGCATCACAGGAAGTCACGTTCCTATCCCGCATGGTGAGCCAGTCGGCATAATGCACGGAGTAGCAATCATCGACGTCTTGAGGGCACTGAATCCCATCACAGCCAGAACAAGCTCTTGCCACCATTGTGCACGCAAATCCCTCCGGTGGATCACCTCTCCAGCAAGTTAGCCGATCGAAGATGCCTCCACACACTGTGCCTGTCCAATCCCAGCAATCGGTGCAGTTCCAGTTAGTCACCCACTGACCCGTGTACGCTCCCATCACATCCGGCGCCTCGGTCGCTCCATATTCTGTCTGCTCCACTCTGAACACAGCATATGGGATAGTTGATGGACCTCCGTCCATCCTGTGCGGATGGTTCCTTTTCCTTGAAAGGAACCATCCCAATCCTGCTAGGAAGTGCCTTCCGCCGCGTTGGACCAGGCCATCGAACCCATTCGTGGAGTCGCCGTACATTTCGATGTAGTCGCCGGACGTGGCGAAATTGGAGAGGCCGGGGGTGAAGGAGGCGGAGGAGATTTGATCCAGAGATGAAGAGC
>CAYLVL010000355.1:0-3267 GCA_964387135.1 uncultured Planctomycetota bacterium | reverse complement strand
AGTTCTTTAACCAACCTGAGTGCAGAGAAATAACTCTGGTGCCCGTCTGGTTCGTAAGAATCTGGAAAGGTTAACTCAATAAAGGACTGCACTGGTCTCGCTTTTTTAATTGCACTTATGCTCTCGTTAGCTATACTCCCAAAATCCCCTGAAATCCAAATATAGTTACCAGTGGCTTTATTCTTCACGAGATAACCAGTGCAGAAGAGCCCCACAGCATGATTAACAGGTATGCTTGTAACTTGAAGTGTTTCATCATCATAAACCACATGGGGCGGCTTAGTGAAATTCCTCAGCCAGTCCACAAGCCCGTCTCTATCGGCATGCGCGCTGAAAGAATCGATCCGCGTCACTTTCGCCTTGATCCTGACTTCCTCTCCGAACAGTCTCAGTCGTCTCTGCCCGTTCAGAATCACCCTTCCCAGCGTACCCTCAGCCTGGTAGCCGACAAACACCAGATGGTTCTCTTCTCGATACACCGTATGCTTCAGATGGTGGACAATTCTTCCGCCCTCGCACATCCCGCCGCCGGCGACAATAATTGCGCATCCCCTGTACCTGTTGATCTTCCGCGATTCGTCAACCGTGCGGCTCAATCTCAACGAACCCGGATAGAATGGATTTCCCCCGCTCTTTATTCGATCCAGGGTTTCCCGATCGAAGCACTCCGGGTGCTTCTTGTGAACGGCGGTCGCGGCTATGGCCATCGGGCTGTCGAGAAAGATCGGGATCGTGGGGATCTCGTCTTTTTTCATCATCTCGCCGAGGATGTAAAGAAGCTCCTGGGTTCGCCCGACCGCGAACGAAGGTATCACCACCTTGCCGCCGGCCGCGTACGCTTCGGTGATGATGCCTTTCAGCTTTTTGTATCTGTCTTCAGGAGTGTCGTGAACGCGATTCCCGTACGTTGTCTCAATCAACACCGCATCGGCCGCCTCAAAGCCGTGCGGCTCGCGAAGAATGGGCGCCTGATGGTTCCCGATATCCCCTGAGAACACAACGCGACGCTCAAAATCGCCTTCCGTGCAGTCAACCGCGATCGAAGCTGAACCCAGGATGTGCCCTGCGTCCCTGAATTCAGCCACCATCCCCGGAACAACCTCGAAGGGATTGTCGTACGGTACGCTCCTGAAATGCTCAAGCGACTTCTGCGCATCCTCCTTTGTGAAAAGCGGCTCCACCTCGTACCTGCCCGCTCTCCTGCGCTTACGGCTGAGCCATTTCGCGTCTTGCTCGTGGATCTCGGCCGAATCCATGAGCATAATCTCCGCAAGATCAACCGTTGCCGCATGCGCGTGGATCGGCCCCGAAAAACCGAGCTTGACGGCCCTTGGTATCAGGCCGCAATGATCGATGTGCGCGTGGGTCAGGAGAATAGCGTCGATTTCCGACCAGTTGACCGCCGGATGGGCATAGTTGCGCTCCTCCAGCTCCGGGAGACCCTGGTAAAGACCGCAATCGACCATCACCCGTCGGCTCCCCACCCCCAACACAAAGCATGATCCGGTTACCGTGCGTGCTGCGCCGTAAAAAGAAAGGTACATTTTGGAAGGCAGTATAGGTAGCGGGGCATCCTCAAGTCAAAGCTCGGAATGCGAATCCCGTCCATCAATTGCCTTACCTGTCGGCTTTCTCTCTGGTATCATCGCGACATCATGGATCAGCCCGATCGCGAAAAGAAAAGCCCGAACTTGTGCTGGGCCGTACTTATCACTCTATGGACCGCGCTTGTGTACGTGCTGTTTTTCTTCAATTTCGTAAGGGATTTCATCTCGCGATAGGGAGGACGCACCTCTGGGTCTGCTCGTTCTCATACTGACAGTCCCTCCCTGGTATCACCTGGGACGATCCATCACAGATGCGCTTGCGCCGGAGATGGACGCGGAGCTTCGTGATGGTATAGCGATCGCTCTCGGTCTTGCGGCCCTGAGTTATGCCGTCATGATCCTCGGCCTGCTCGGGCTGCTGACATCCAACGTTTTCTGGATTCTGATCATCGTTCCGTTTCTGTTGACACTCTCCCTGTCGATCAAACGCTTTCGCAATCTTCCGAAACGATGGGCCTCATGGTCGGCGTCGTTCAATCTTGCCGGGGATCGCATCCTGTGGCTGGGAATCGGGCTGCTTTTTCTTCTCGATCTCATCAATGCGGGAAACGCGGCTGTGGGATGGGATGCCGCCGTGCATCACTATGCGTTTCCGAAGGAATTGCTGCGACATCATGCTCTTGTCGATGTATACGAAATCCCGTTCAGCTTCTACCCGTCTCTCGTCGAGATGCTTTTCACTCTGGGTCTGGCGACCGGTGGCGTGTTCGCAGCCGGAGCATTGACATGGGTCTATCTTCTGCCGTTATCTGCGGCGTTTCTATCGCTGGGACGACGTTTCGGCAATGCGCGAATCGGCTTGTGGGGGATCATCCTGCTCATCGGCGCACCGCTGACGTTTGAGCTCCCGTTTTCAGGGGTTGTCGATCTTCCATTCTTTACATACTGCCTTCTCGGTCTGGCGATTTTCCTGGAGAGGCATGAAAGACCGCCTTGGACACGGGTGATTCTCGCGGGGATTCTGATCGGTTGCGGATGCGCGGCGAAACATCTCGGTCTGCTCTTCCTGGCGGCATTTGTGCCTATCGTGATATGGCTCGCGACCGCGAGATCGAAATCGGTTGGATATGCGATCGGGGCGGTGGTTCTTGTCGCACTTGTCGCCCTACTAATTCCGCTGCCGTGGTATCTGCGAAGTCTCCAAGCGACCGGCGATCCGCTCTATCCGTTCCTCACTAACCTCGTGCAGCTCGCGGGAAGCGAGGAAGGAAGCTTTTCGGTTGAGTCGTTCGGCAGGACCGACTATCCGCGAACGATTCTCAGCTTCCTTACCTACCTCTGGCATCTCACGATGGACTATTGGGATCACCGACCGTGGTATCTTGCGATTCATCCGGCATGGCTGGCAATGCTGCCGGTCGCGGTAGTGTGGGCTGTCATTCCTTCTCGAAATGATGAGACACGCAGGGCAATCGAGCCTCTGCGGGTTCTTCTTGTTTTGGCTTTCCTGACGATGGCGATCAATTTCTTTCTCGCGCCGGCGTATCCGAGATATCTGTTCCCCACATGGCTCTGCCTGGCAATCGCTTCGGCGTGGAGCCTTGCCGAGATAAGAGGGCATTGGCCGGGCACAGGTCGGATTCTTGCTCCGATTGTTCTCGCTATGCCGTTCTTGATCGTGTTGGGGATGGCTGCGAAGCGCTCTATCGAGGTTGTGCCG
>CAYLVL010000354.1:0-3272 GCA_964387135.1 uncultured Planctomycetota bacterium | reverse complement strand
CCGCCATACGTAGTCGTTGATGAAATGTGCGGTTTTTTTGTTACAATGGCATTTCTGCCAAAGAGTTTCGGCCTGATAGTGCTTGGTTTTGCTATTTTCCGCCTGCTTGACATATACAAACCATTTGGCATAAGAACAGTTGGCATTCCAAAAGGTGGTATTGGTATAATGGCAGATGATATCTACGCCGGGATGGTTGCCAATCTTATATTGCAGCTGATACACGCTTTATAGCCGGTAGTCGCAGGCTTTGAAGCCTCTCGGATGCAAGAACAAGATAGATACCAGCGAGGGCCCAGCAATTATAGAAGGTCCTCCATAGAGAGGGAGGAAAAAAATGGCAGAACGTTCAGTGAAACAAAGCAAGCAAGACAAACAAGACAAGCAAGAGCTTGACCCTGGCCGCAAGAAGGCGTTGGAAGTCGCAATAAGCCAGATTGAAAAACAGTATGGCAGAGGCAGCATAATGCGGCTCGGTGCTGGCCAGACGTACAGCAAAATTGAGGCGATACCCACAGGTTCGCTCGCACTTGACATTGCAATCGGCATTGGCGGTGTGCCACGTGGTCGCGTAATAGAAATTTATGGCCCGGAGGGTTCTGGTAAAACCACGCTTGGACTCCAGATTGCTGCAAACGCACAGAAAAAAGGAGGAATTGCAGCATTTGTAGATGCGGAGCACGCAATGGACCCGCTCTATGCGCAGAAACTCGGAGTGGATATCGAAAACCTGTTGATATCGCAACCTGACAATGGTGAGCAGGCACTGGAGATAACTGATACGCTCGTTCATAGTAGTGCAATTGACGTTGTGATCGTTGATTCGGTTGCAGCGCTTGTTCCGAGAGCAGAGCTTGAGGGCCAGATGGGTGACACAAATATAGCTTTACAGGCGCGACTGATGTCTCAGGCATTAAGGAAACTTACTGCTTCAATTCAAAAGTCCCGCACCTGCGTAATATTCATAAATCAAATCCGGGAAAAG
The DNA here is from genome assembly GCA_964387135.1 of uncultured Planctomycetota bacterium. GTDB lineage: Bacteria > JAJVIF01 > JAJVIF01 > JAPKYR01 > JAPKYR01 > CAYLVL01. The sequence goes on along the minus strand of CAYLVL010000354.1, from coordinate 2,287 downwards.
GTCGGTGTATTTTTCGGAAATCCGGAGGTGACCCCTGGTGGCCGTGCACTGAAATTTTATGCGTCAGTGCGGCTTGAAATAAAACGGGTTGCGCCAATAAAACGCGGTGACAGTATTATCGGCAACCGCGTCCGCGTAAAAGTTGCGAAGAACAAAGTTGCTTCACCTTTTCGCAGGGCAGACTTCTCGATTTATTTTGGAGAAGGCGTCAGCCAGGAAGAATCGCTTCTTGATATCGGCGTTGAAAAAAACATCGTACAGAAAAGTGGTACATGGTATCTCTATGGTGACCAGCGGCTTGGTCAGGGAATTGAGAATGCCAGAAATTATTTGAAAGAGAACCAATCTCTTGTCAGGGAAATAGAACAGAAAATCCGTGAAGCAGCGTTCACGCCGTCTGGCAAAAGTTGAACGGATTACTTGAGCAGTTTATATCCTTCATCCGCGCTGAGCGTGGATTGTCTTCTAACACCGTAAGCGCATATCAGTCAGACATAGAAAAATACCTGCATTATCTCAGTGACCAGAATCTTAATCCGTTAAATGCTTCGACTGAAGACGTAAAAAAGTTCCTCTCCGTAGAACGTGCGGGGCATGCAGTAACTTCCCTCGCACGCCTTATCGTCTCGCTAAGAGCATTTTATCAATTTCTTCTTATAGAACGGTTAGTGCCAGATAACCCGGTCTCAAGGATTCACCTTCCGAAACTCGGATTCAATATTCCTGAAGCGCTGACAGAATCAGAAGTAGAACGGCTGCTTACAATCCCTGATGATGGTAGCGCAAGAGTAAAGCGTGACCGCGCGCTGCTTGAGCTGATGTACAGTTCGGGTCTGAGAATTTCAGAAGTTACTGGATTAAAAATATCTGACGTGGACTTGAATAATGGACTTGTCCGTGTGCTTGGAAAACGAAATAAAGAACGTCTTGTGCCGTGTGGCAGAGCAGCAATAAAGGCAATAAAGGAGTGGCTTGAAACCTCTAGACATGAGCCAGGCGAGTATCTGTTTCCAGGACGTGGCAGACGGAGGTTCTCGCGTACCGGAATCTGGAAAATTGTTAAACAGTACGCAAGCCGTGCAGCTATAATGACACATCTTACGCCTCACACTCTAAGGCACTCGTTTGCAACGCATCTTTTACAACACGGTGCTGATTTAAGGTCAATACAGGAAATGCTCGGCCACGCAAGCATTGCAACAACACAGATATATACACATGTAAGTACCCGGCGGCTCAGGGCTCTCCATCGCCGCTACCATCCTCACGGTTGAACATGAAAATATTTACAATTTCTCTCGGATGCGCCAGGAACCTCGTTGACTCAGAATCGCTGCTCGGGGATTTACTCTCTGATAAACAGAACTCATTTGTAACATCTAAATCGTATGCAGACGTTATTATAATCAATACCTGTGCATTTACCAGAGAAGCACGAATGGAAAGCTTGCAGGTGATTTCTTCCATTACAAAAAGCAAATCACAAGACCAGAAGCTCATTATCTGCGGATGCCTTTCGCAATTACAAAAGAGAGAACTCTTTCAACGTTTTCCACAAATAGATGCTGTATTCGGCAGCGCAGATTTCAAAAAAATCAGAGGCGTTCTGCACAAGATTGTCCATGGCAGGCGCATTTTTGAGGTTTCCAGTGCTCCTCTATTCCTGCGTACCGCCTCAATGCCTCGCCTCGTCTCCACACCGCCTTCATACGCATATCTAAAAATATCGGAGGGTTGCTCAAACCATTGCTCGTATTGCCTCATTCCGTATCTTCGTGGTGAACACCGTGCACGCAGGCTTGATGATATCATTACAGAAGCAAAGCAACTTGTGCAACTCGGTGTCCAGGAACTCATACTTATCGGTCAGGATACTACTCTTTACCATGATAACACTGGCGCTGGCCTCGTTGATTTACTCACCAAACTTGACCGCTTACATGGCTTGAGCTGGATTCGTCTTCTCTATGCACATCCCGCACATTTTAGTAAGCGGCTCATCGATGCATTTGGGAGATTTGAAAAACTTGTAAAATACGTTGACCTGCCAATCCAGCACACGGATGATGAGATTTTGAAGAGAATGGACCGCCCTCCATTCGCTCTGACCAGGGGCATTATAGACGGACTTCGTGCGAGAATGCCGGAATTATCTTTAAGGACGACAATAATTGTTGGTTTTCCAGGCGAGACAGACAAACATTTCAAAAAGTTGCTGAAAGATATAAAGGAGATTCAATTTGATTGGCTCGGCGCTTTCAAATACTCAAAAGAACGGGATACGACG
>CAYLVL010000353.1:0-3273 GCA_964387135.1 uncultured Planctomycetota bacterium | reverse complement strand
GTGGGTCGCCTGCTCGGTCTGGAGACTGGGAAAACCGGAGTCGGTAATGAGAATGAAGATGCTGAGGGAGGCGACGCTTGATGCGCCTTAAGAATGTCAAAGATCTTGAGAAGCTGCGAGACGAAGCGAAGAAGGCTCGTTCGGCGCTGAAGAAAACCGTCCTTGTATGTGCAGGTCCCGGATGCCGGGCTAACGGTTCGCTTGAGCTGGCCGAGGCTTTCAGAAAAGAGATCGAAAAGCATGGCTTGAAAGACGGCGTGGATGTTGTTGTCAAGGAGACGGGGTGCCACGGTTTCTGCGAAAGGGGCCCCCTTGTTACCTTCGAGCCTGAAGGGATTCAGTATCAGCGAGTGTCCCTGAAGGACGTGCCCGATATCGTGGAGAAGACAGTAGCGAAGGGTGAAGTGATCAAGTCGCTTCTGTATAGGGATCCGGCAAAGAAGAAACGAATTGAGAAATACAGCGATATTCCGTTCTATGCGCACCAGATGAGGATCGCGCTCAGAAACGTCGGCCATATCGATCCCGGATCGCTCGAGGACTACCTGGCCGTCGACGGTTTTTGCGGCCTGGTCAAGGCCTTGGCGATGAAGCCCGCCCAGGTTCTGGAGGAAGTTGAAAAGAGCGGTTTGAGGGGACGTGGCGGCGGCGGTTTCCCGGCGGCAAAGAAGTGGAGAAGCTGCATCAAGGCCGGCGGTGACAAGAGATACATCATCTGCAACGGCGACGAAGGCGATCCTGGCGCTTTCATGGATTGCGCGATAATGGAGGGCGATCCGTTCGCCGTTCTTGAGGGCATGATCATCGGGGCCTGGGCGATCGGCAGCGACGAGGGCTATATCTATGTCCGCCAGGAATACCCGCTTGCGGTGGAGCATCTCAGAGCCGCCATCGAGACATGCCGCGAGGTCGGGCTCCTGGGAGAGAACATCCTTGGAAGCGGCCTGAATTTCGATATCACCATCGCGAGAGGCGGGGGCGCGTTTGTATGCGGGGAGTCCTCGGCGCTGATGATGTCAATCGCCGGGAAAGTCGGCGAGCCGAGAGCCAAGTACATCCACTCCACCGAAAGAGGCCTCTACGATCTTCCCACCGTCCTCAACAACGTCGAGACCTGGGTCAATATCCCGATCATCATCGAGAAGGGCGGGGAGTGGTTCGCGCAGTACGGGACCGAGAAGTCGAAGGGCACCAAGGCATTTGCCCTGGTCGGAAGGGTGAAGAATACCGGCCTGGTTGAGGTCCCGATGGGCGTCACTGTTGAAAAGCTGATCTTCGACATCGGCGGCGGCATCCAGAAGGACCGCGAGTTCAAGGCGGTCCAGACCGGAGGACCGTCCGGCGGATGCATCCCGAAGGAGCTCCTTGATCTGCCGGTCGATTTCGACAAGCTGACCGAGCAGGGCAGCATGATGGGTTCCGGCGGGATGATCGTCATGGACGATCGCGCATGCATGGTCGATGTCGCCCGTTATTTCCTGAATTTCCTTCTGGAAGAGTCCTGCGGTAAGTGCGTTCCGTGCCGCGAGGGACTCAAACAGCTCAAGATCCTCTACGATCGTATCGCCGAGGGGTACGGCACCATGGAGGACCTGGAGAAGATCGTGCATCTTGCCGAGGATATTCAGCTCGCAAGCCTCTGCGCCCTCGGCAAGTCGGCACCCAATCCGGTGCTGTCCACGATCAGGTTCTTCCGCGACGAATACGAGGAGCACATAAGGGACAAGAGGTGCAGGGCGGGGGTCTGTAAGGCGCTGACGAAATTCGTTATTGACGAAAGCTGCATCGGATGCGGCAAGTGCATTCCGGTATGCCCCACCGATGCGATCACCGGCGAACTCAAGAAAGTGCATGTGCTCGACCAGGACAAATGCATTGTCTGCGGCTCCTGCGTGGAGATCTGCCCGGTTGATGCGATAGTGGTCGAGCCCGCCAAAGTTGCCCAGGAGGTGACCTCCTGATGCCACAGATTATCGTTGATGGCAGACGTCTGAAGTGCGAAGAGGGGGAGACCATCCTGGAAGTCTGCAATCGCAACAACATCGAGATACCGGCCCTCTGCTACCACGAATCGCTCGAGCCGTGGGGCGCGTGCCGCTTATGCACTGTGGAGATCTCGCACCCGAAATGGCCCGGCTGGAAAGACTACGTGACCTCCTGCATGTATCCCATAAGGGACGGGCTTGTGGTCGGAACCAACACGCCGAGAGTCAGGCGGATACGCGCTACGCTGCTCGACCTTCTACTCGCTCGCTGTCCCAACTCCGATGTGATCCAGAAGCTTGCGGAGGAGTACGGTGTCGAGGAAACGAGCTACGAGCCGAGGGTGGACGGCGACAACTGCATTCTGTGCGGCCTTTGCGTAAGGGTATGTGAAGAGGTTATCGGCGCTAGCGCGATCGGTACCGCGAATCGCGGCATCTTCAAGGAGATCAGCAAGCCGTTGAAAGAGCCGCCCGAAGCGTGCATTGGTTGCGGCGCGTGCGCGTATGTCTGCCCCACCAACGTGATCCCGATCGTCGAAACCCCCACCCACCGGATCATATGGGATCGATCGTTCGAGATGCTCCAGTGCAAGGAGTGCGGCAAAGCTCATATCACCAAAGCTCAGAGAGACTGGCTCATCGAGAAGAACGACCTTCCGGAGGATTACTACGATCTCTGCGACGAGTGCAAGCGCAAGGCCGTGGCGGGCACGCAGAAAAAATTGTCGCTCTTCTAGGGCAATCGTCGGAGTCGATGAGGGCAAGCAGGGACGGATTAAGAGAGAGTAGCGATGAAGCAGCTTATAATCAGACCACAGCTATGCACCAACTGCCACATCTGCGAGCTGGCGTGCTCGTTCAAGCATTCCAGCGAGTTTACGCTGGCTCATTCCAGGGTGCGAACGATTTTCCATCCGGAGGAAAACCTGACGGTGCCGGAGACCTGCCTCCAGTGTGTCGATGCGGCGTGCATGCGGTCGTGCCCGACCGGAGCGATCTGCCTTGACGAGGACCTCGGATGCGTGCAGATCGACTACAAGAAATGCATCGGCTGCCTGAGCTGCGTTGCTGCATGCCCGTTCGGGAACATGCTCCAGGACAGGTCAAAGCCCGGGTATGTCTACAAGTGCGATCTCTGCGATGGCGACCCGGTTTGCGCGAGGTTCTGCCCGACAGGCGCGATCGTGTATGTCGAGGCTGAGCCGCTGACGGGCAAGCAGCAGATGGAATTTGAGGAGGAGGAAGCAGCAGTAGCCCACTGAATCGGAACGCAGGCTTCCAGCCTGCC
>CAYLVL010000352.1:0-3280 GCA_964387135.1 uncultured Planctomycetota bacterium | reverse complement strand
CGAGTTCGGCACGACGGTGAATCTCAGCCTTGAGAAGGGGAGGGGGCTTACGGTGCTGTCGGACGACGGGGAGCTTCCGGGCGCGCTTGCGGATGCGATTTTCGGGAGGGGCGATTTCTCGGGCGAGATAATGCTGAACGGCATGCGAATCGATCCGATGCCGCTCAAGGATCGATCGGTGAGCGTTCTCGGTGAAGTTCCGGGGATTGTGCCGGGACGAACAGTCCGTCAGAACCTGGAGGTTGCGCTGCATTCGCGGGCGATGAGTGTGGGGGAAGAGGTCTTTCTGATCGATGAGGAATTGGGCACGCCGTCGCTTGCGGGGCTCGCCGACAGTCGGGCAGAGGCTCTAGATGCGATCGGGGCGACGATACTGGCGGCGGAGCGGATCGTTCTTGCGGGATGCGATCTTATTCTCATCCGAAGGCTTCCGGTACCGCCGGCACGGGGCGAGAGAGAGGAAGGAACGTGGCGTCCGGGAATGCATCTCGATGCTCTCCTGGAGTTGAAGTCGCTGTTCAGGCGGCATCGGGCTACGTGGATAAACCTGCTCACGGATCCGGCCTGCGTGCACATACTGTCCGATCATGTGGCGATATTCTCCAAGGGAACGCTGGTGCAGGAGGGTCCGCTGAAGGCGGCGTTGAAAGCACCTGCGACAAGGCTGGTAGCGGATTTTCTGGCGTTTCCACGGATGAACTACAGGACGGTGGAGGTTCAGCGCGACGGGCCGTTTGTGATGCTGAGAAGCGGGCGATACGGATTCAGGGTCGGGGAGTATATCAAGAGACACGCGGGGATGAGGGAAGGGGAGACGGTCGTGATGGGCCTCAGGCCGGAGGATGTGGGGATACGCCCGTACCAGACGGGCGATCCGAGCGTGATGAATCTCGCGAAAATCGCCGGTGTGGACTCGATACCGGGCGGTCAGGTGGTCAGGCTGGATGCGGACGGGGAGGAGTGGCTCGCGCTGGTGGAGCCGGGACGTCCGGTATTTACCGGGCAATTGGTGGAGCTCAGGCCCGATCCGGACAACATACATATGTTTCATCCCACGACGGGCGCGAGTCTTCTTGACTGATACGGCACATCGGGGTAACCTCAGACAGGTCGACAATACAGAGGTTTCAAGAAATTGGCGCAGCGCAATAGCAGCGAAACGAATGATTTACCGCTCGAAATCAGGGAAGAGCGAATTCGCTTCGAGTCCTTCCTGAAAAGCCGGGGCTTGAAGTTTACGTCGCAGCGCAAGGCGATATTTGAGGAGGTTTTCAGGCATCACGGACATCTTGAAGCCGAGGAAGTGGTGAATCGACTCCGGGAGAAGGAAGCGAGAGCGAGTCGTGCCACGGTCTACCGGACGCTGGATCTTCTCGTGGAAGCGGGAATGGTGAAATCGGTCCGGCTGGGCAAGGAGCAACGTTATTTCGAGCATGTGCATCACGGCGAGCATCACGATCACATGGTGTGCGTCGGGTGCGGGAGGATCTTCGAGTTCTACTCACCGGAGATTGAGGAATGCCAGGATCGGATATGCAGGGAGCAGGATTTCGAGGCGGAGCGTCATACGATGGTGATATTCGGGCTGTGCGCGGAGTGCAGGAAGAAGAGGGAATAGGCTTCTTTTAACGCGGGATTTTACAACGGGGACACCTTCTTCACCTGGAAGGCGAAAAAAGTGTCCCCGTTTTCTTGCCGTTTTCTTGGCTGTTTTCCTGTAAGCGTTACTTATTCAGAATCCTTCTGGCGGCTTTTGCGCGAATTCTCAGTCTGTCGATACGCTTGGGGGTAGTGGGATGGAGCTTGAACAGATTCTGCAATGTGTCGCGGTTGTTCGGGCTGACGACGCAGCATGGGCCGAGTGCGAGGTCCACGTCGAAAGGCGCGGCGAGGAGAGCCTCCTGGAGCTTCATGAGAGCATAGGGCAGGTAGTCGGGATTCTCGAGCTTGGAGAGGGTAGCCGCGTCGACCCTGTGAACAGCGGTCCTGTCGAAACCGATAAGGCCGATGATGTAGCCGAGGAAAAAGGCGGGGACGATGTTAAGGATCAGGCTCAGCGTGTTGGGCTCTCCGGGGGGTTTGCCGGTGGCAACGGTAGCTATGCGACCGGGAGCCAGGATAATCCAGAGGAGAGTGGCCAGACCGGTGTTGGCGGCGGTCGCTCCCGATCTTATCGATTCCACTTCTCTTTTCATGAGACCGATCTGGGGCTTGTCCTCGAGATAATCAAAGAATCCCTTGGTGAAGACAAGACAGGCCGAGCGCCTGGATAGCCCGATGGACATAAGCATGGGGGAGTGTGTCGCAATGTACATGAGCTTCGGAGGGCCGATTCTCGGGCCGATCCGGAGCGAGGTGGTAGCAAGCTTGCCAACCTCGGGATACATCGAGACGTTGAGCTCGCTGGCTCGAAGGGTCCTGAGGAGGATGGCGTCGCCGAAGATCGAGGCGATAATCCACCAGAGGACGGCGAATCCGGCTCCGATAGCTGCCGCGATCCAATGGTTGAATATGAGCCAGAGTACTGCAGCGGTTACAACGGTGAAAAGCAGATAGGCAGTGACAACTCTTCCGTTGGACATAAATCCAAAACCCTCAAGGCGGATTCCAAGCCTTGCGCCCCCTACGTATATTATCTTTCAGCTATCGGTGAGGATTCACCTCTTCCCGTGAAGCCCCCCCACTTATGAAAAGGCTTAAGGCCTGGTGCAATCGCGATGACAAGCGGCGGACATGCCGCGCGCTCTTTAAATCGTCTTAACAAGTCGTATATTGTACCAGAAACCGCGGAAATGATAAACGGATCGGGATTTCACTCATCGTCGGACGTCTCGACGTAGCCGATCACCTGGTCGCAGTTTTTGCATCGCACAGCCTCCACAGGATTCTCCGCGCCGCAGTAGGGGCACACCTTGCGTCCCACCATGGAAACCTCCGAGTCCATGATCTTCCTGCACTTGCTGCACACCCTCTGACCCACCGGATTCTCGTTGCCGCAATGGGGGCAGAGACGGTAGCGGTCCGCATTTTCGTCTCTATGACCGGCGGTGGCGAATACGGCTCTCGATCTGAACATGAGGTAGAGGGGGAGGAAAATCGGTCCGAAAAAAACCACCGATACGGACCAGAAGGTAACCGCTGCCCGGCCCAGCCCGCGCTTCTTCGCGTCCTCCTGCACGCGATAGCCCGCGTACGCGAAGAAGTACATGATTAAAGCGAGGATCACGAATCCCGCGACCCACCATTTCTGGATGAATTCTACCGGCATGTCGGGAGGCGG
>CAYLVL010000351.1:0-3285 GCA_964387135.1 uncultured Planctomycetota bacterium | reverse complement strand
CCTATCATTGCGGCCCCGAGCTGGAGTATTTCTACTTCAAGGACAACAGGATTCCGCAGATTCTCGACGACGGCGGCTATTTCGATGCCATGCCGCTGGACATGGGAGACGCACTCAGGCGCGAAACAGTCCCCGCGCTCCAGATGATGGGGATCGATGTGGAGTACGATCATCACGAGGTCGCGCCGAGCCAGCACGAGATTGACCTCCGTTACGATGAAGCTCTGAGAATGGCCGACAAGACCATGACCCATCGGGTGGTGGTCAAGGAAATCGCCAGGCGTCAGGGTTGCTACGCCACATTCATGCCTAAGCCCATCTTCGGTGTGAATGGAAGTGGCATGCACGTCCATCAATCGCTCTTCCGCAACGGCAAGAACGCGTTCTTCGATCCCGACGACAAATACCATCTCTCCGATCTCGCGAAGCGCTTCATCGCCGGTCTCGTACGGCACGCGCCCGAAATCACCGCGATAACCAACCAGTGGGTGAACTCCTACAAACGGCTCGTGCCGGGCTATGAGGCGCCGGTGTATGTCTCATGGGCCAGGCGAAATCGCTCGGCGATGATCCGTGTGCCCATGTACAAGCCCGGCAAGGAGAAAGCCACCCGGATCGAGTTCCGCTCGCCCGACGCCGCCTGCAATCCATACCTCGCCTTTGCCGTGATGCTCGGCGCGGGTCTGGAGGGCATCGACAACGAGTACGAACTTCCTGCACCGATCGAAGAGGACATCTTCAAGATGAGTGCCGCCGAAAGAGAAAAGCGGGGCATCGTGGAACTCCCCGGGAACCTGTACGCCGCCACACGCGCCGCCGAAAGAAGCGAGCTCGTCCGGAAGGTGTTGGGCGACCACATTTTCAACAAGTTCATCGAGAACAAGAAGATCGAGTGGGGCCGCTACCGCACTCACGTGAGCCAGTTCGAAATCGAGAACTACCTCCCGATCCTGTAGCCCGACGGGGTATTGGCCCCGCTGATCCGATTCCTATTTTCACCTTCATTGAAGGGCATAAAATCCCTTCTGAAACCCCATTCTGGCATTGAAAATCCCTTGTTCGGGTGTTATCGTACCCGGCGCTTTTCGAATATCACGATCAAGTGAAATATGAGGTATCGAGTGCCATGACTCACAAAGAAGCCGACCTGGCCGGTCCGGGTATCGGATCCTATGAAGAACTGGCGGGCATCCTTCCGGACGACTACGAGCCGCTTCTGGACGCCAAGGAAACCCAGAAGGCCATCACGCTGGTCAAGAACCACATCGAGGAGGGGCTCTGTAGAGAGCTCAACCTGTTCCGTGTCGAGTGCCCCCTCATCGTCGACGCCGAGAGCGGCATGAACGACTATCTCGACCGCGACGGATCGCGCACTCCGATCGGGTTCCACATCTCCAACGACTACGGCAAGAATCCCATCGATGCGCAGGTGGTCCAGGCAGCCACCAAGTGGAAGAGGTGGGCGCTGAAGCAGTTCCTGTGCGATGTCGACGAGGGAATCTACACCGACATGCGCGCCGTACGTAAGGACTACTTCCTCGATCACGACCACTCCTCCTACGTCGACCAGTGGGACTGGGAGCGCGTCATCAGGATGGAGGATCGCAACCTCGACTTCCTGATCGACGTTGTCAAGAAGATCTGGAAGGTCATTGTCGAGGCCGAGAAAGCCGCACGCGCGGAGTTCCCCGCCCTCAACACCGACAAGTACCCACCGATCCCCGAGGAGCTTGTTTTCCTGCACGCGGAGGAGATACTCGAGAAGTATCCCGACCTCCCGCGCAAGCAGCGCGAGACCGAGATCATCAAGGAGTATCCCGCGATCTTCATCATCGGCATCGGCTACACTTTGAAGGACGGGTATCCGCACGAGATGCGCGCCGCCGATTACGACGACTGGGTAACTCCGACAATCGTGAAGGACGGCGAGCAGATGCACGGCCTCAACGGCGACATCCTCGTATGGAACCCGGTCACAAAGCGACGCCATGAGCTGACGTCGATGGGTATCCGCGTAACCAAGGAGACCCTCCAGATGCAGTTGGAGGAGACGGGACAGCTCGACTTCCTCGAGCTTCCGTACCACAAGATGATCCTCAACGACGAGATTCCGCTGTCCATCGGAGGCGGCATCGGGCAGTCGAGATTGTACATGTACCTCCTCAGGAAAGCGGCCCTGGGCGAGTGCAGCGTGACCGTCTGGCCGAAAATCCTCCGCGACATGTGCGCGGAGCGTAACATTCATCTGTTGCAGTAGGGACCGCCAGCTTCCTGCTGGTGCCATCGGCTTCAGTGCCATCGGCTTCAGTGCCATCGGCTTCAGTGCCATCGGCTTCCAGCCGATGGTTTCCCGGTGCGGCGACTACCAGTCGCCGACTGCCGGAGGCAGTCGGACCGTATTTCCCCACTGCTGGAAGCAGTTGGCACTTCGTTCCCAGGAGTGGCAGAAGTACGTCCCGACGCCGTTGAAGCGGCCGTGATAGTAGTCGCCCACGAGCCAGACCTTCACCGCCGCATCGATCCCGAAGGAGAGGCTGAGGTCCAAAAGCTTGGAAAAGACGCTTCCTACTCCCCCTCCAGCCAGTCGCGGACCGGCTGGGATTCCCATATTTGGCGGGCGATCGGGACCGCGGTCTCGTCGGCATGGCCGCCGTTTTCGAGGAAGACGACAATAACGAGTTTCGGATTTTCGTACGGTCCGAAGCTGGTGAACCACGAATGCGGGTCCTCGCGCGGCGGATCGTCGGCGGTGCCGGTCTTGCCCGCAAGGTCGATCCAATCGAGGTCGATTCCCCTGCCCGTACCGTGAGTGACCACCCGCCTGAGTCCGCGCCTGACCGCCTGTATGCTGCTCTCGGAAGCATCGAGCCTTTCGATCGCCGACGGCGCGGGGGTCAGGAGCCGGTTGAGGTGCGGCGGGACGAGATAGCCTCCGTTCGCGACAACCGAGGTCATCCGCGCCACCTGGAGGATGGTTAGCTGCACGAAGCCCTGCCCGATCGCCATGTTCATCGTGTCGCCAAGATACCATCGCTCGTCGAACCTCGCCCGCTTCCACTCATCGCCGGGGATCAAGCCGCCGCGCTCGTCGGGAAGGTCGATTCCCAGCGGCTCTCCGAGACCGAGATGGGCGCACATCTCGGCGATCCGGTCGTGACCCAGTTGCTCGGCCATCTCCCAGAACGCGACATCGCAGCTCTGGGCCATCGCCTCGGTGAAATCGAGTGTGCCGTGACCGGCACGATTCCAGCAGCGGAAACGTCGGTTGCCGACCTTGATCGAGCC
>CAYLVL010000350.1:0-3293 GCA_964387135.1 uncultured Planctomycetota bacterium | reverse complement strand
GGCAGTCAGGTTGGGAGGAACGCTGCCTTCCAGGCGGCAGGAACGCCATCTTCCAGATGGCAGTCAGGACGGTGAGTACAAGTACCCGATAATCATCAGGTTGAGGTTGATCACCACGTGCAGCGCGATGGGATACGCGAGGTTCCGCGTATCATCATATAATCTTGCAAAGACAATCCCGGCTGCGAATGCCACAGCAAAAACAACCGTCAGCCATGCCGGTGAAAAAATCATGCTGACGACCATCGGATGGTATCCGGCAAACAGAAGGCTTGACAGCGTGACCGCAATCCATCGATTTGTCCTGGCGAGAAAACACGCGTACACACTTCCCCTCCATAAAAACTCCTCCGCAAACGGATTCACAGCCGCGAGGAAACCGGCACTCAGCCAGAACCGCTGACGATCCATCCCCAGCGACTCAAGCCCGCTCGTGATCAGACCCGGATCGATCAGTCCCGGTCGAAACAGCAATGTCGACGCCCAGAGACCCGCGGTCGCAATGACAGAAAAAATTATCGTCGCGCCCAGTGCACTCCCTGACCGCCTTGCCTTGAAGAATTCGGGATCGGATCGGGCCATCAATCGCCTTAGAAGAATTCCGCCTCCGAAGCAGATGACCGGATAGTAAACGATCATCGCGGCCATCGGCGACCGCAGGACGAGCATGGAATACCCCAGCCAGAAGTAGGCAAGGAGAACGAAGACCAATGCTGTGATCGGCGATGCAGGCATCGCACCTGAAATGTTACCATCCCTGCGGCCCCTGCGTGCGATGGCGCGATAAGCCATGTTGCCTCGGACCCTGATTTCCTATAGACTGACCCGGCGATATCGGGAGTAATCATGCGCGTACTTATCACCGGCGGCGCCGGATTTATCGGTTCTCACATTCAGGACAGGTATATCGAGCTTGGCCACGAAGTCACGATCCTCGACGATTTCTCAACCGGCAGGCCCGAGTATGTGAATCCTGAAGCCACGCTTATCGAGGGCGACATAACCGAGGAGAGGGTGGTTCTGGAGGCATTCCAGCGCGGTCGGTTCGACCTCGTCAACCATCATGCTGCTCAGATAAATCTGCGTCGAAGCTTTGAAGATCCTGTACGCGACTGCTTAATTAATGTTATCGGTACGCTTAACTTGCTGAAGGCAATGATTGATTTCAAGGTTCCCAAGATCGTCTTCGCTTCCACCGGCGGTGCGATCTACGGCAGCCCGACAAACCTCCCGGTTGACGAAAGCTCCCCGCTTGACCCGGAGAGCCCGTACGCGATCAGCAAGCTGACGTGCGAGAACTACATTCGCAACCTGGCTGATCTCTATGGTTTCAACTACACGATCCTCCGCTATTCGAATGTCTACGGGCCGAGGCAGATTGCGAAAGGCGAGGCCGGCGTTGTGGCGATCTTCACGGAGAGGCTTCTCGAAGGCAAGCCGCCGGTGATCTTTGGTACCGGCGATCACACAAGGGATTATGTGTTTGTGGATGATGTGGTCGAGGCGAATGTCCTCGTGCTCGATGGCGACGAGAGCGGCATCTACAACATCGGCCGGGGTGTGGAGACGAGCGTACACGAGGTTTATGAGGCGGTCTCCAAGGCGTTTGGAGATCGGGCGCTTCCCGCCGAGAACGCTCCGGATGTGCCGGAAGTGGAGAGGATCGCGCTCGACTGCGCGAAGGCGAAGGAAGTGCTGGGCTGGGAGCCGAAGACGGACTTCGAGACAGGAGTTCTTGAGACGGTAAAGAGCTATAATGCTTCCGGCGGCTGATGAAATCCTCCCGACAAACCATCGCTGTTCTCACCGACCTTGGACTGGTCGCCCTTGTGACGCTCACACGCGTCTTTTCCGCGAGCGAGTACCTTCACAAGTGGGACAGCGTGCAGTTCGCGCTCGCTCTTTCCAACTACGACATCACCCGACATCAGCCGCATCCACCGGGATACCCGGGGTACATCGGTCTGGGATGGATCGTCAGGCAATTCGTTCCTGACGACAACCAGGCGCTGGTTGTTGTCGGATACATCTCGGTGGTTGTGCTCGTCCTCGCGGTGCACCATCTCGGTCGAGCGCTTCTTGGCGAGAGAGGCGGGTTCTTCGCGGGAGTCCTCGCGTCGCTGAATCCTCTCCTGTGGTATTTCTCCTCCGTCGCGCTTGCCTACATAAGCGGCGTCGCGATCGCAACCGTAGCCTGCCTGCTCGCATTCTCAGCCGACAGCAGGTGGAAATGGCTGGTCCCCCTAGTCGCGGGATTTGCATCCGCTTTCTGGCTACCCGCAGGTATCCTCGTCTTTCCCGTATGCCTGTGGGGCTTTCTGGGATCGATACCGAAAAAACCCGAGGCCGATGGGAAAGGGCGGATGTCGGTCGCGTCGGCTGTCGTCGGATTCATCGCGGCATGGCTCCTTCTGCCGATTATCTGCTACCTTCCCGTGATTCAGGATACCGGCGGATGGTCCGGCTATATGAGCGAAGTCGGGTCGGAGTCCGGCAAGCACGTCCTTCGATTCGGCGAATGGTTGCGCAATCCGCTCTATGAATTCCTCGCTACAACCGGATCAATCGCGGGATTCCTCGAGCAGGGACTGGGTATCGGCAGATGGCTTCTGCTGGCGCTGCTTGTCCCGATTACCGGCGAGAAGGGGTGTCAGTCCAGGCGTGTCATCGCCATGCTGCCGCTCGGAGTGGCCGGTTACTTCGCTCTCCACTACGGAAACGAGCCCGTCCTGAGAATCGCGGGCATTGTCGCGTTCCTGGTCACCGCCTGGTACTTCCTGCCGGCGCCGCTGGGCGACGGGGGTAAGGTGCGCCGGTCGTTCCTCATGTGGTGGCTGTTGCCCGGAATGCTTCTGTTTGTCCTCGTGTATGTCAACTACGTCGGCATTCTCATCATCTTCCTCCCGGCCCTGATTCTTCTTGAAGCCTGGGCTATCGAGCGTGCCGCGCATTTCATGAAGCTCCAGACCATCAGGTACGAGAAATCCGACGATGATGCCGACAAGACGAGCAAGAAGGACAGGCAGCGAAAGCAGACCGAGCCGGATGCCAGGGTCGAGAAACTCGTGGCATGGCTCTTTATAGCGCTCATGGCCATGAACGAGCTCGGGACCTTCATCGATCACGATTCTGAGTCGCAGGAAAGCCTCAGGGGGATTGTCGCCAGGGATTACTACATCGAGCGAGTCATAACGGCCGTCGAGAGCTCGCCTGTCCCGCTGGAAAACCTTCTGATCCTCGGCGGGATCGACGACTACCGCCACTGGACCTACTACATTCCTGGGACCCGGACG
>CAYLVL010000349.1:0-3297 GCA_964387135.1 uncultured Planctomycetota bacterium | reverse complement strand
CTTCAAACACCAGGAACGCGTTCTATGCCGGAGAGGATATAACGGTCACTCACGAGATCGCACTTCCTGACGGTGAGTTCGTCTTCGGCTATGCGGTGGATGCATCGTGGGCTCCGCCCATGACGAAGCCGGTAACCGATCCCATGGCCGACTTCCCCGATGAGGCAAACTGTCCGGAGCCCTGGAAGATCAAGGTCGTGGACGCGCCAGTGGGAGACGGCCTGACACCAGCCGGCGGTCAGACGGCCATGACGATCAGGGTTGACGATTACCAGGGCCGCGACAGTCACGCAGCGCCGGTTGTCGAATGCCCGGAGCTGTTCGACGGTCAGCTCACCGCGACATTCAGCGAGGAAGGCGACGGCTACAGCAGGTGGGTCGTTACGGTCGAAAACGAGAATCTCGCGATCGGCGGCGACTACATGTGCCTTGTGAGCGTTGAAGATAACGAAAACGATCCGGTGTCCAGGCCGTGGCTCGATCTCACTGCATACCAGATCTACATGCTGGAAGTCGACGAGTGCTATTTCAATGAGCCACCCGTCGCATCAGCGGGTACCGAGCCCGACCCTCCCAATATCTTCCCGGGCGAGGAAATCTGTTTCATCGAGGGTGCGTTGGATCCGGACGGCTCCGAGGACATCGTCAGATTCGAGTGGGATTTCTCGTATGACCCCGGCGACGGATTCCAGTCGGAAAGCGAACTGCCGAACCCGTGGTATGAGTACACCGAATCGGGTGACTTTGATGTCCAGCTCCGCGTGACCGATTCCTGCGCCAATACTGACATGCTCGACACCCCTATCACAGTGCATGTCGCTCACTCAGGATGGGCACGAACGTGGGGAGCGAGCGAGTACGACTGCGGCCATGGTGTCGCGACGGATGATTTCGGCAACATCTTTGTCACCGGCGAATTCCAGAGCGGCTTCGATTTCGATCCCGGCCCGGAAATCGACTGGCACGACTCGAACGGATCGTGCGATGCCTTCCTCTGCAAGTACGACGCGAATGGACACTTCAAATGGGCTCGCACATGGGGTGGTGCCGACGATGATTCAGGATGGAAGGTTGCAGCGGACGAAAGCGGCAATGTGTATGTCTCTGCAACATATATGGGTACTGTGGATCTGGACCCCGGTCCGGGAGTCGATGAGCATGTATCCAACGGGGACGTCTATGTAGGCGATGTGTCCCTCAGCAGGTTCGATCCGGACGGCAATTTCGTGTGGGCGATCTCATGGGGCGGAGAGCGTGACGACTACGGCGAGGGTCTCGGCATTGACGGCACCGGCGATATCTACGTCGCGGGGACGTTCTGGGGGACCGTTGATTTCGATCCCGGTGCCGGCGTTGACGAGATGTCGGTCGGCATGAATGACGACTGTTATCTGAGCAAGTTCAATCCCGACGGCTCGCACGAGTGGTCGGTAGCGTGGGGCGGTGATTACTCCAATTGGGCTCACGATCTCGCGATCGACAGCAACGACAATGTCCTGGTCACCGGCAAGTGGGGCCTGGATGTAGACTTCGATCCCGGTTCCGGGACAGAAGAGCGCTCGGCATCATTAGATAACTGGTGGGATGTCTATCTTCTCAAGCTAGACTCGTCGGGCGCGTACCAGTGGGTGCAGGTATGGGGCGGCGGCGACTGGGATGAGGGCGCAGGAGTCGCAGTTGATGGAAGCGACAACGTTTACGTCGCCGGATTCTTCGGTGAGACTGTGGACTTCGACCCCGGTCCCGGCACCGACAACCATACCGTTGTCGGGGGACGCGATGTCTTTGTCAGCAAGTTCAATTCCCTGGGCATTTTCCTATGGGCATCCACGTGGGGCGGATCGGTGGGAGATCAGGCCTACGACATCGCCGCCGATGAGTATGGCAACACTTTCATCGGCTGTGATAATTCCGCAGATTTCCTGAACAAGCTTGACCCCGGAGGCAATCTCGTGTGGTCAATGGCTCCGGAAGGAATAAGCAGTGACGAAGCATGGGGAGTAGACATTGGTCCAGCCGGTAATGTCTACGCAACGGGTGCATTCGACGGCACCGGTGTTGATTTCGATCCGGGCCCGGGAACCGATGAGCGCGACTCGGCAGGCGGATACGACACCTTCCTGTTGAAACTCCTCCCCAACGGCTTGTGGGAGTGGTAAATAAACGAACGCGCCCTTGACTCAGGGCGCGTCTTGATGAGATACGATCGAAGTGGCTCCCATATATATGGGAGTCATTCGTCTTTAGTCGTCTCGTCCTCTGCCTCAGAGCCATCCGTGCTTTCCCTGACGGTGGCTTTTCCCTCCTCGCATGCCATTGGTGCAAGGAGGTTACAGAGGATTTCAACGATCTCAGGTTCGAACTGGGTGCCTGCATGTCGACGGAGCTCCGCGAAGGCTTCCTCAGCGCCAAGCGCCTCCCGGTACGGTCTCCCACTGGTCATGGCGTCGTAAGCGTCGGCGACGAAGGTGATCTTCGCCTCCAGCGGTATCTCGTCGCCTGTAAGACCATCCGGATAGCCCTTCCCGTCTATCCGCTCGTGGTGCCATCTGACAACCTGTCTCGGCACCTCGAACAGTGGATGCTGCATGGGCTTGAGGATTTCCTCCCCGATAACCGGGTGACGTTTGACGATCTCAAATTCTTCGGGTGTCAGCGCGCCCGGTTTCTTGAGGATGTCGTCGGGAACTCCAATCTTGCCGATATCGTGCATCATCGCTCCGATCTCGACAGCCTGGAGCGTTTTCGCGTCAAGGTTCATCTTGCGAGCCGTGGCGACCGCGTAGGCGGTGACCATGTTCGAGTGCCCCCTGGTCCACGGGTCCTTGGCCTCCAGCGCGACCGCCAGCGTCTCTATCGCGTCAAGGTAATTAGTGAGAAGAATTTCCTGAAGAACGGCGCTCTCAAAAAGAGGGAGCAGGTACGGCGCGAAGTCGAGCAGAGCGTTGAAATGACTCTCGCGCACGCCGTCGCCTTCGCCGCCGGCCAGAACCAGTCCACCGAGATACTGCTCGTTCTTCGTGAACGGGATTCCCACGATCGAGTACATCATCTCGTCCTGTAGATAGCCGGAATACTCGACTGAATAAGCGACCGGCCTTTTCTCCTCCGCCATCTGGTCGAACACGCCGTCGATCAGCGGATTGGGTTCCTGACTCGGCGCGCTGATCGGCTCGAGATAGCGACCGGAAATGTAGTGGTAAAGACGGATGAATCCCCTCCCGGTCGCCAGCCGCGTGTTGATGTAGTCGAGGAGGTCCCCGAAGCTGTCGCGCCAGTCGGTCGCCTGCGCGATCC
>CAYLVL010000348.1:0-3322 GCA_964387135.1 uncultured Planctomycetota bacterium | reverse complement strand
GATGCTCTCCCCCGTTATCAGTGCTGCGAGCGCCTCATCCCGGATCGAGAACGTTTTTTCGAAGCTGCCTGACACGCTCGTTTCGAGAAGCCGGTTCTCATCGGGCAGACCCGTAACCCGGGACGAGGCTGCTCGCGCTATACAGAAGGGCTATCGGGAAGCAGATGTCGTTATTTGGTGCCTTCATCGGGTATTGTAACATATTGTAGCTTTCTATCATGTTTTGTGATCCAAAATGGTTGAAAAGGTTCATTTGGGTGCCGATTCCTGCTATAGTTTGATTACGATGGCGGATCCAGCCAGGATCGGTCGGGAGCCGCTATCGAGTGATCTTCCGGCGTTTCCATGATGTCTGAAATACGTGTATAAAGGAGAAACGACAATGAGAAGAATATTTTCCATAACGGCGCTACTGGTCGTGAGCGCGATTCTTCTCGGCTGCGAGTCATCGGGAAATCCGTTCGCGGGCAGCCAGTGGGATGTTGGAATCCATCACCTGTCGTTCAGCCAGGTGGTCGCGGAATGGGACACGGCGAACAACCGCATGATCCTCAAGTTCGGACTTCTTTCCGGGAGCAGCTACCCTAACGCCGAGGTTGTAGTTGATGGAGTGACCACGCTTACGGTCAATCAGCCGAGGGACTGCGATGTCACCGTCGCGGTCAGCCAGGGCGAGGAATACGAGTGCATTGCGGGCGACGCTGATATCAACGCGACGATAACGTTTACTCGCTTCGATCTGGGACCACTGGGAGCGGTATCGGGTCAGCTTACCGGCATCGCGCAACGGATAGGTGTCCCGTCCGATCCCCTTGTCGACCTTGAAGGCTCGTTCAACGATGTAATCGTAACGAATTGAATCGCGATTCCGATTTTTGGATTAGGATTGGCTCGTTCGATTCGCAGTCTTTCTGTCGGGCCTTTTCCCTCTCGACTATGGTCTTCAAATGTGATTAAATACCTTCTTGTAGGAAGGGTGGATTTGCGCGGGAGAAGAGGACGGTATCGCTTAAGCCGATGGCGCAGGAAGCTGCCCGGGCATACTGGCGTTTCACCGTCCTCTGGCTGATCATCGGATCAGCTCTGGGCATTCTGGCTGCCCTTGCGCTGCTCGCGCCTCAGCTTTTCTCAGCACGACCGACATTGGGATTCGGCAGACTGGTCGCGGCACATCGCGCGACCATGATCCATGGCGTGTTCTTCGCGGCGGTTTTCGCGTCGGCCTACACACTTTTACCGCGACTGACCCAGGCTCATCTTTATTCAAGCCGCGCAAGCCTCGGGCTTGGGTGGATCGGCGCGGCGATCGTGCTCGCGGGAGTGCTCTCGATACTTGCGGGTCACGGCTCGGGTCGCGAGTACGCCGATCTCCCGGACACCCTCGCGTTTATCTTCTGGCTCTATCTCATTCTTGTAGCGGTCGATCTGTCGGTGCTTCTTACACGAACCCGGTCGCTCGCTCCGAGTCCAGCGACAGGCCTGCTTCTGCTTGCCGCCATTATCCCCGCCGTGGTCTATCCCTTCGCGCTCCCCGAGTGGTGGGGCGGGGGTATTTTCGACGCGGTGAGGACATGGGTGGGCTGGCGGACGATTTTCATCGGCAGCTTCACCGCCGCCGCGCTGGGTATCGGAATCTGGCACCTCGGCTCGAGGGGTTTCGATCACAAGCTTCAGCGGGGAGCTTTCGTTGCGGGAATAGTGCTCGTAATGGGCCTCGGGCCGATGATGGGGGTCGTGCATCTTCTTGATTCGCCGGTATGGTCGGGTCTCAAGGCAATCGGCGCTCTCGCGGGAGTGCTGGTGGGGGCAGGTTTGCTCATTTTGGTTCGGACGATGTGGTCCGGGAGAATAGCGAACCCTCCTGGATTGCTTTATCTCGCCGGGCTGGTCGGGATTGCTGCGGTCGCAGTGCAGGGAGTGGCGATGGTTATCCCGCCGATCCACACGGCGTTCCATTTCACATCGAACACGTCGGCCCACGCTCATCTGGCCCTCGGTTCAATCCTGTTGATCCTGCTGGCGGGAGCTCTGCTTGCGGCCCCGAGGCTGTCACGGCGTCCGCTTGCGAATGCAGCTCGATCGCTCACAGGAATCGGCTGGCTCATTGGAGGGCTGGTTACGCTCTTCCTCGCGCAGACATCGGCCGGTGCTGTGCAGGCGGCGGCTTTCTCAAGAAATCTTTCGACATCCGACTGGCTTCCGGCGTTCAGGTGGCTTCAGGCTGGCGTTGCAGTGGGAGGGGTAGCGGTGTTTGTCGGGATTTTGATTCTCGGCTGGGTAATACTCGGGACCATCAACGCTCCCGTTCCGGAACCTGTAGTACAGAGGGAGGAGACATTCCGGGAGGAGGAACTCGTGGAGGGAGGTGAAGGATGAGCGGGATGAATGAGACCGGCGATCGCGCCCCCGCGACGTCATCGGGAAGCTGGCTGTTCGCGCTTGGAAGCGCCGCATTTCTGATTGCTCTCATCCTCGCTGCCCTTGCGCTGCCTTCCGGGAGTGTGTCAATGACCGTCTCGCCGGTATCGGCTGAAATCCGGCTGGGAAAGGCGGTATTCGAGGGCGAGGGCTGCATCGCATGTCACTCGCGGATGGTTCGAGAGAGCGATCGCGGCATGGGCACCGTGGCAACCGAACAGATAATGCTCGCGACCGGGATGTATCCGGGTTCTACCCGGATCGGACCGGATCTCCAGAATCTCGATCGACGCTACCCGACGACGCTTCTGGAAACCCGTCTGACCGAGCCCGACATGCTTCAGCCCGGAACCATCATGCCTTCGTTCGCGCACCTCAGTCCCGCAATGCGCTCCGCGCTTATCGTCTACCTGGAGACCGCCCCGGCACTGCCGACCGGTTGGGAGGCGGTCCGCTCGCGGAACCGTATTGAGGACGCGGTGCCGGACGAGGTGCTTGCCTCGCTAAGTGAATACATCGACGTCGAGACCGGGCTTCTCGTGCCGCCGATCCAGAGCACCAGGGAGTTCCTCATCACCGGGAGCGGAGTTTTCAGATCGAGATGCGCGGCGTGTCATGGACCGCAGGGCATGGGGGATGGACCGATTTCATGGAGGGAATGGGAGGCGGGCATGTCGATCGGCAGGGGACCGTCGCCGCTTGTTCCGCCGACCGATTTCACCAGCCGCGAGTTCGACCACTCGCCGGTGATGATCTACTGGCGGGTGTCGGAAGGCGTTCCGGGGAGCGGAATGCCTGCATGGGGAGGAAAGCTGTCCGAGAGCGCGATCTGGTACGTGGTCGGATACGTGGGGTCACTTGGAGGTCCCGGGGACGAACCTGATGAGGTGGATGTGGAACCGGA
>CAYLVL010000347.1:0-3343 GCA_964387135.1 uncultured Planctomycetota bacterium | reverse complement strand
CGCATTGAAGTCCACTAAATGGTCCATCCCCATCACGAAAAGGCTGACTGTCGCCGGGTTTCCAAAAGCGGCTCGCTACGGTGATTCTTCAGCGACGGATGTTGACCTTCTTGAATCGCGCTGCCGAGCGATCGTAGGTCTTCTCCACGTCGTCGGGGAAGAAACATGCGGGGAGTTCGCCCATGCGACGGTGATAGTGAAGGCACTCGCAGCATTTGAATTTCTTTCCGCAAGGGTAGGTGCAGTTGCAGTACTGCTTGTTGATCTCGATGTTGGGACAATCGTTGTCTGCCATTGGTTGCCTCTGATATGTAGTGTATCTGGGGTTGTGTGTGTCGGAGAAATATCGGGTGTGGCGCTAGGGGCTGTACCTCGGGCCGTCGATGGAGCCCGTCCTGACGTCCCCGGTATGGTCGGCCCATAGACTTCGCATGCCGTACAGGCGTCGCTCTTCCGCTCCGGGCCTGATTTCGACAAGGTAGCCGGTGGGGCCGAGGACGTGCTCTACGATTGTGAACTCGACGGATGAGTCCGGGGGGAAGTCGGCGGGGAGGTAGCCCTGTATTCTCAGTTCAAGCATTGGGAGGTAGTGCCCGTCGGTCTCCCTCGCCCAGTCCTGAGCGGCGATGTACTGCTGCAATATCTCGTACGGCTCGTCGTAGATGCGACCGCGCATGTCGAGCCACATTGCCCATCCCCAGAGACCGCCGCCGATCAGTGCTGCGATGAAGGTCGACAGCGCCGATTTGCGGTATGTCGGCATGATGAGCCAGATGACTGTGACGACGATCCCGAGTGGAGGTACCGCGATGGACGCCAGCACGAGCGCGACAACAAGCGCGGCATTCGGGGGAGGGGGCGGAGCTTTCGGCTTGTCGGCTTTCGCTTCGGCTTCCTGTTTTTCGTTATCGACTCCGGCGTATGCGGGCGGAATCTCAGCCGGGGTTTCTGACGTGGCTTCCGATGAGGCTGCGCGACCGTCGGTGTAGACAGGCTCGGCGTAGCGGCCCTCGGCGTCGGGTTCGATCCCGCGCGCCCTGCCGGACGGCTCCACAGCGGACCGGTCGACCGCCTGGATCGGCTCGGGGAGCTTCGCGCCGCACTTGATGCAGTATTTCAGGTGCGGGGGATGCTCATGTCCGCAGGAAGGGCAGGTGAGGGTGGGATCGAGCCGCGTCACGGGCAGAAGGATACATGTCGGGAGGGCAAACGCAACTTGCGATGCTTGTCGTCGCCGTGGGTGGGAGGCTCAAGGGGCTTTCAGCCCCTTGGGCGCGTTTTGATGACGCAGCTTCGGGCGGCTGGTCGAGTGTGGTTCCGACGACATGCGAGGTCGCAGGATGCGACTTGAGCATGCCACCCGTCGCCAAGCTTGCGGGCGGCACCTGATGCCGCATGGTTATACGCAGATTATGTCACATTGAGGGAGAGAAGAAATTTGCCCCCGGCGGATTGACCACCGGGGGCACTGTCGCCTGGGAGGGTTGAATTGAGATTGTACGTATTGTCAGAAACTTCGAATCGATGGACGGTGTTCAATCGAACGCAATATCAGCGGTTACAGCCCGGTGAGTCCATCAGCCTGTCTCGATCTTGATCGACTTCGGCCTGGCTTCCTCCTTCTTCGGAACGCGAAGGGTGAGGACGCCGTTCCTGTAGTCGGCCTTGACGTTCTCGACATCGACGCCTGAGGGGAGGCTGAAGCTGCGCTCGAAGGTGCCGTAGTGGCGCTCGAAGCGGGTGTAGTTGCCTTCCTCGACCTCTTCCTCGAACTTTCTTTCGCCCTTGATGGAGAGGATGCCCTCGTTGATGGAGACGTTGATGTCCTTCGGGTCCATCTCGGGGATCTCGGCCTTGAAAATCCATGAGTCGGCCTTCTCGACGATGTCGACGCTCGGGGCCCATGTGGTTTCGGACATGGACTCGATTGGGCGACGCATCCAGAGGGCGAGCGGGCCGAAGAAGTCACGGTCGAGGTCCCACATGCTCTCCCAGTCGAAGGCACGCCGTCTGGCGGGTGTTTCGGGTCTTCGGATTCTGAGGTTGACCATATCTTACTCCTCCTTAGGAAATGATTGCAGGGATATTGTACCCCCTTAGTACATTGTTGTCAAGTATTATGCAAGAATTTTTGCAACTTTTTTTCGGCTTTTTTTAGCTCTGATTGCGGTTTGAGCCCTGTCGGGCCATTTGAGGCTTGGAAATCGGTTGATTCGCGGTTAGAATTGTGTCATAAGCTGGTCTTGAGGAGCGGCCATGCGTGTAATTAAGGTTTATGAGGTCATTGCGACGGTGGTGGCGATTCTTGTGGTACTGCCCGGAAGCCGGGCGTTGGCGCGGGGGATATTGTCGACCTCGATGGAGGTGGAGATCGGGAAGTCGGTCCGTGACGATGTGCTCGGGGATTATGAGCTATGGGAGGACGAGTCGGATAATGCGATGGTTGAGGCGCTTGGGGAAGAGCTGGTCAAGCACGCGGAGCCGAGGGAGGGAATCGAGTACGAGTTCTACATCATAGAATCCGAGGAAGTCAATGCGTTCGCGGCTCCGGGCGGGTTCATTTTTCTGACGACGGGGCTTCTTGATTTCTGCGAAAGGGACTGGGGGATGGTGGGGGGGGTGATAGCGCATGAGATCGGGCATGTGTCAAGGCGTCATCATCGGGATCGTATCGAGGAGGAACTGCTGGGTACGCTCGGATTCCTTGTTTTTCTGGACTTATTCGATATAGACGAGGACTGGGTGGAGATAGGGGGAGCGGTAGGGCTTCTGCTCATCCAGCAGGGGCATTCGAGGGAGGATGAATACGATGCGGATGAACAGGCGGTGCTGATGACGTACCGGGCGGGATGGGAGCCGGCCGAAGGGATAATCATGTTTCTGAGGGAGGTGGAGAAGGAATACGGGGGTGAGAATCCGTTGGGGGATATAGGGGCGTGTATCGCGAGTCATCCGGATACGGATCGGAGAGTGTATTTTGCGGAGATGTATCTGGAGGAGTTGAAGGAGAGGGAGGAGTTTGAGGAAAGGGCGTTGCCTGCCCGCCGGAAGCGTGCGTTCAGTTGGTGAATCGGGGGGATGTAGGGGTATAATCGCAGGCTGAAGCCATGAGAGTGACAATCGCGCAACTGAACCCGACGGTCGGGGATATTCCGGGAAACCTGGAGAAGCTGAAGGTCGCGCTGGGGAAAGCGGTGGAGGACAAGTCCGAGCTTCTCGTGCTGCCGGAGTTGTTTATCACGGGATATCCGACTCGTGATCTTCTGGAGAAGGACTGGTTTATAGACCGGGTGAGTGGGGGATTGGAGGAAGTGAAGCGGCTGTCGAAGGAGCATCCCGGGAT
>CAYLVL010000346.1:0-3373 GCA_964387135.1 uncultured Planctomycetota bacterium | reverse complement strand
CTCGGCGCCCCGTTCTTCCTGTGGCTGCTGAGAGCAAAGGCGAGGGAAGTGGTGGTGTAGCCTTTGTACGCCCTATCAGGCGGTCGGATTCGACGTGCGCCCTCCCTGACGGTCGGATTCGACGTGCGCCCTCCCTGACGGTTCGACAAGCTCACCGCAGGCGGTCGGATTCGACGTGCGCCCTCCCTGACGGTCGGGCCTCTGAATCGATGTTAAAAAGATGACGGATGTCCGACGTGGCTGGCCTACACCTCCGCGAGGATCTCGTCGACGTTGTTGTCTTTCAGTTCCGTTTCGTCTTCGGTCCCGCGGCCTTCGAGTTCGGAGAGGACCTCGCGACATTCCGAGTAGATGATCTCGCGGGGTCTTGAGCCGTTCTTCGGACCGACAAGCCCCATTTCCTCCATCTGCGTCATCAGGCGCCTTGCGCGGGGATAGCCGAGCCCGAGCTTGCTCTGGAGCATGCTCGTGGACGCCTCCCCCTCGTTCATGAAGACGATAAGCGCGTCGCGAAGGATCTCGTTGTCCGGCAAGCCGGAATCCCCGGCATCTCCCGCGCCTCTTTTCGGTTTTGACGGAGCTCTTTCAGCGGTCACGTCCTCGTCGAAGTCCGGCGTCCCCTGGCTCGACAGGAACTCCACCACCCGCTTGACCTCCTCATCGTCCACATAGATGCCCTGGCAGCGGATCGGCGTGTCCTCATCGACAGGCTTGTAGAGCATATCGCCGTTGCCCAAAAGAGTCTCCGCGCCCTTGTAGTCGAGGATGGTGCGCGAGTCGTTGTAGGAGGCGACGTTCAGCGCAATTCGCGCCGGAATGTTGCCCTTGATGTTGCCGGTGATGATTTTTACGCTGGGGCGCTGGGTGGCGAGTATCAGGTGGATGCCGACCGCTCGCGCGAGCTGGGTGAGGGAGGTGATGCAGGCCTCGATCTCGAAGCCCTCCTGAGCCATGAGATCGGCCATCTCGTCGATGACAATCACAATGAACGGCAGGCGCTCGTCGGGCGGTACCATATGGTTAAGGGCCTGGATATTCCTGGCGCTTGCCGACTTCAGGCGCTTGTAGCGGTCGCGCATCTCGTGCACCGACCATCTGAGAGCGTTGACCGCGTCGTTCACATCGTTCACCACGGGTGTCAGGAGATGCGGAAGGCCCTCGTAGAAGCCGAACTCGACCATCTTGGGATCGATGAGAATGAGCCGTAGCTGGTCGGGAGTCAGGCGATAGAGGAAGCTCATGATGATGGCATGGAGGCACACCGATTTGCCGCTGCCGGTCTGTCCGGCGACGAGAAGATGCGGCATCTTTCCGAGATCGGCAAGAACTGGCTTGTTGTTGAGGTCCTTCGCCATTGCCAT
Organism: uncultured Planctomycetota bacterium; assembly: GCA_964387135.1. GTDB lineage: Bacteria > JAJVIF01 > JAJVIF01 > JAPKYR01 > JAPKYR01 > CAYLVL01. Next base: position 2,012 of record CAYLVL010000346.1, on the reverse strand, counting down.
GGTAAGCGGCGTTCTCGCCTTCTTCCATTCTCTTGTCTCGAGGACCTCTCGTAAGCGGACGATGTTGGTGCGGATGTTGGGAAACTCGATCCCGACCGCCGTCTTCCCGGGAATAGGCGCTTCCACCCTGACCCGCTTTGCGGGAAGGGTGTAGGCGATGTCCTTCTCCATGCCCTCGACCTGCTTGACACGTATGCCCTCGCCGAGGACCACCTCGACACGGGTCACTGCCGGACCGGTGATGACCTCGCTCACGTGGCAGGGAATCCCGAAGGTGTCGAGAGTCTTGACGATACGCTGCGAGGCGAACTCGCGGTATTCGTCATCGACAATCGGCGGGGGCGGCGGATCGAGGAGATCGGCCGGTGGAAGCTTGTAATGCCTCGGTTTCGGCAAAGGAGGGACATCCTCGAGCCCGAGATCCATCTGGGAGCCGGGAGGTACGGCGGCCTCGGCGGGCTGGTACTGCTCGCTGACTGATTCCGGGTCCGCTTCTGGAGCCGTTTCGAGCGTGTCGCCAACGAATTCATCGGCAGATGGGGGAATCGGCTGCGATTGTGGAGTTGGGGACGGCCGGAACACTCTCATGAGTCCCCGCCAAATGCCGACCAGGCAGGTCTTGGGGCTGATGCGCATCATGATGAATGTAAGCGCGACAAGAAGAAGCAGGGCGACAGGCAGCGCGCTGTCACCGACGAGAAGCCTGAGACCGCGTCCGAGCCAGAGGCCGATGTAGCCGGTTGCCTCGACCGCCTTGACGTCCCAGTAGAAAGTCCTCAAGTGCATGCCGCTTTCCCAGGCACCCAGAATCAGAGGCATGGCCCAGAATCCCAGCCTGGTAAGCCTTCCCCCGGCCGGCCATCGTCCGGCGCCGAGCAGGTGTACGGTGCCGACAAGCATCACGACCGCCAGCAGCCACGTGCCCACATAGCCGAGCACAGGTTTCAGCAGGAAGACAAGTATCTCTCCCACCGGACCTCCGTTTCCGCTTAGCCCGAGGACGTAGACAACGCTGAGCGCGAGCGTGAGCACGCCCCATGCCTCGAAGGCGAGCAGCTTCTTGAGGGCTGCGTGCGGATCGGGGGGAGTATCGAGGAAGTCTAGGTTGGGACCTGAGTCTTTTGCCGGCATACGACACCTGCGCCGCGGCTGTTCTGCGGCGCATTAATAAGATCAAGTGCAAGGCAAACGTTCTGAACGGAAACAAACCGGATAATCTTCCGATTTCAGCAGATTTGAAGGCAAAACTAATAAGAGTGAATGGATATTAATTAGGTCTAAAAAGGCAGATGCCTCTACACACAGAGGAACCATCTGATGGCAAAGCGACTCACGATTCTCATACTGGCCGGATTGATTACCTTCGCGGGACTCTCCCTCCCGGCAGCCGCGCAACAGGAGGGATGGTCGATTGGAGGCGGCTACTGGACTCTCCCAAACGTGGAAGACGGTGTCGTCGACACATCGGGAATCTTTGCATGCGCGGTGATGCGATCTCCGGAATACATGCTGGAGGTCGACTACGCGAATGACGATCCGGGCTTTCTGGCACTTGCCGCCGATTATCTTTATCCGCTGGGCCCCCAGGGGAATTATTTCGGCGGCAGCGGCGCTATCGGCATAGGCTATACCTACTTCTCCGCCGACGATCTTGAGAACGAATCGGGGGTTAACGTGATCGGAGTGGCGGAGGTCGGGAACTCTCTTTTCGGCACTATTCGTTACGACTTTCTGGGCTCGGACCAGGAGTTGCTGACGATCGGCATTACGTACTCATTTTACTGAAATTAGTACCCGTTCCGTATGAGCGCAGGTGTGATTACAGGGCGAACAATGATCTTGTCGGCGGCGGCAACGCTGCTAAGCGTGGCAGCTGCCGCGCCGTCGAGGGCACAGGGACTTGGACTGATGCCCGGCGCCGACATGGGACGATTTTCCATCGGCAGCGGCGCATACCAGGCTCCCGACGAAGCGATCAGCGACAGCGGCGTATACAGTTTCGCAAGGTACGA
>CAYLVL010000345.1:0-3383 GCA_964387135.1 uncultured Planctomycetota bacterium | reverse complement strand
CATACTAAGTCCGGATGCGAGCAGAAGGTCAAATCCTCCATCGAGCATCAGGCCAAGGCTCTGGGTCTCCGGGACAGGATCTTCCGAGTAATCGTGCCGCAGGAAGAGCACCTCGAGGTGGTCAAGGGCTCGCGAACACCGGTGAAGCACAAGGTTTTTCCGGGATACGTGTTTATCGAAATGATACTTACCGATGAAACCTGGGCGCTTGTGAAGAACACGGAGAACGTGACGCATTTCCTCGGCACGGCGCGCGAGCCGATGCCCATCAGGGACAGCGAGATGCAGACCATTCTGAAGAGGATGGGAATGCAGTCGGAGGGACCGGTTATCGATCTGGCGGTGGGCGACCAGGTGGTCGTGCTGATCGGACCGTTCGCCGATTTCAACGGAATAATCCAGGAGATCGACTACGACAAGCAAAAGGCTAAGGTGATGCTCTCGGTATTCGGGCGCGAGACCCCCGTTGAACTGAGTTTCAACGAGATCGAGAAAACATCGGATGCCTGACAGCGGTTGATGAATAAGCATAATCGGGCTGAGTAGGAGCCCGGGTGATAAACGCATTATGGCCACAAAGCCGGTTGTTGCGAAAATGAAGCTTCAGATCAAGGCGGGCGAAGCCACGCCCGGTCCTCCTATCGGATCGGTGCTCGGCCCTCATGGAATCAACCTGCCCCAGTTCTGCAAGGAGTACAACGAGCAGACGAAGGACCAGGCCGGATCCATCGTGCCGGTTGAGATAACCATATACCAGGATCGCTCGTACTCGTTCAAGCTGGGAGTTCCCCCGGTTAGCGATCTGATCAAGCAGGCGGCGGGAGTCGAAAAAGGCTCCGACGATCCGGGTCGCGAGGCGGCCGCCACGATCACGAAGCAGCAGGTCAGGGAGATAGCGGAGAGAAAGCTCGAGGAGCTCAACGCCTATGACGTTGAGGGCGCCATGAAGATCGTGGAGGGCACGGCCCGAAGCATGGGGATACATGTGGAGGGGCAGGCAGAGAACTGAAACAGGAAATCAGCCGCCCGGGGGGCTTAAAGCCCCGGTGGGAGGACCCCTTGAGGGGGTCCGCGCGGACCACGACCGAGGTGAAATAATGCCGAGAAGAGGAAAGAACTACAAAAAAGCCGCCGAACTGGTCGATCGCTCAACCCTGTACTCGCTGGATCGAGCGGTGGAGCTCGTCAAGAGCACCAGCCCGGTGAAATTCGACGCGTCGGTGGACATCTGCGTCGTGACGGGCCTCGACACACGTCACGCGGATCAGCAGTTGCGCGGAGCGATAGGGCTCCCGCATGGAACCGGAAAAGAAACCCGCGTCGCCGTTTTCGCCAAGGGGGAAAAGGAAGCCGAGGCGAGGGACGCGGGTGCGGATGTTGTCGGCGGCGATGAGCTGGCCGAGGAAATCCGGAACGGTCGGATGGATTTCGACATGGTGCTGGCGACGCCGGACATGATGAAGGTCGTCGGCAAGCTCGGAAGGGTCCTTGGGCCGAGGGGCATGATGCCGAACCCGAAGACGGGGACGGTGACGATGGATATCGGGCCCGCAGTGAAGGAGTACAAGGCCGGCAAGATAACGTTCCGTGCCGACTCCGGAGGCCTGATTCACAGCAAGGTCGGCGTGGTCAGTTTCACGCCGGAAGCCCTGAAAGAGAACATCCAGGCTTTCATAACTTACATCGTGAAGAATCGCCCGACCGGCGCGAAGGGTCAATACATCAAGAAGGTCATACTGTCAAGCACGATGGGGCCGGGCATCAGGCTCGATGTAAGAGAAATGACCACTCCATCGACATAGCGGAAGAGGAAGATACTGAAAGACTGAGAAAGCCTATTAACCGGGTGCGATATGAAATCACCTCGCGAGATAAAGACAGAGAAGATAAGGAAGGTCCAGGGGCTGATCGACGAGAGCATGGCTATCGTCCTCGCCGACTACAAGGGGCTTCCCGTCCACAGGATGGAGGAATTAAGGCGGAAGCTGAGGGAAGCCGGCGGGCAGCTCACAATCATCAAGAACACCCTTGCCAGGATCGCGCTCGAAGAGAAGGGGATGGATGATATGAGCGGCGACCTGGGCGGCCAGATCGCGTTCGTGTTCAGCAAGAAGGACGCGGTTGTGGGCACGAAGGTGGCTCACGAATTCGCCAAGGGTAACGACAACTTCAAGGTGATCGCGGGATATTTCGACGGCAGACGGCTGACGGTGGAGGAAGTGGCGGAGCTTGCGGACCTTCCGTCGAGGGACACCCTCCAGAGCAGGCTTGTTCTCTACCTTCTTGCACCGATGCAGGACGTGGTGGGCCTGTTGCAGGCGCCATTCCGGGAGTTCCTGGGGACGCTCGAGGCCCGCGCGAGGAAGCTGGAGGAGGCAGGAGAGGTCGAGGCGGCGTAATGAAGCTGCATCGTGATTCTGACTGTTACGCGGAATGCTTCTATATGCCCCCGCGGCCGGGCAAATGGTCGCGACAAATGACCAGCGGGGCAAGACCCCGTGGAGGTTTGTAAAGTGGCACTGACTGAAGCTCAAGAGAAGATTCTCAAGGAGATCGAGGGCTGGACGGTAGTCGAGCTGAACGAGTTCACGAAGGCTCTGCAGGAGCGATGGGATGTGACTCCGATGGCGGCCGCGCCGGTGGCCATGGCCGTACCGGCAGCCGGAGGCGAAGCCGCCGCCGCCGAGGAGAAGACAAGCTTCGACGTGATTCTTGAGGAGCCCGGACCAAACAAGATCCAGGTGATCAAGGCCGTCCGAGAGATCACGGAACTGGGTCTCAAGGACGCAAAAGCACTGGTCGACTCCACCCCGAAGCCCGTCAAGGAGGGCATCGGGAAGGATGAGGCCGAGGAGATAAAGAGGAAGCTCGCCGATGCCGGCGGCGTGGTTACGGTCAAGTGACCCGCATCGGCGGATGCCGGAGGGCGCCCGTAAGGTCCCGCCGGTATGCATATGTGATGCGCCACGGCCCCTGTTTGGGGGACTGGCTGGATAACCCAAGTGGGTGACTCTGTTGCATGGCGCTATTCCCCTATTTAAACTCCCAAATAAAGGAGTTAGAGGGGTTTTTTGCGCCTGCTCAACCTGACGCCGCCTCTTAGAAACTACCGAAGGAGAAACGGATGCCCCCGCAGAACCTTGTTACTACTCCTTCCGATCTTCAGGTCCACAGAAGGGAGATCAGGAATTTCTCCAAGATATCGGAGAGATGGCACTATGACATGCCTTTCCTGATCGAGGTGCAGAAGGACTCGTTCGACTGGTTCCTCAGACAGGGCCTGAAAGACCTTTTCGTGAGGATATTCCCGATCAAGGGATACTCCGACAACCTCGAGCTCCAGTTCGTGGACTATTTCATCGATTCACCGACGACCGACATAA
>CAYLVL010000344.1:0-3396 GCA_964387135.1 uncultured Planctomycetota bacterium | reverse complement strand
CGCCGCCATCCTGTACCGGAACGCCGCCATCCTGTACCGGAACGCCGCCATCCTGTACCGGAACGCCGCCATCCTGGCGGCAGGACCGCCGGCATCCCTGCCGGCCCGATTGCCCAACGATGAGCACGGAACCCAGGTCACAGACCCGGGTCTACCGAATGAAGGAACGGGAGAATGATCGGTAGCCCCACATCAGGGATGCGGGAGGGATTTATTGCGCCCTCCCTGACCGTTCGGCATGCTCACGGCAGGCGGTAGGTCTTCTGGATGTTGATTCAATCTTTAATCCACCGGCGGGAGCTCATCGGTACCAAGATAGAGCATTCCCCCCTACCATCCACGCGCCTCCTCTGTTACAATAGCCGTCCCCCGGGTGTCCGTTTCTGCCGGGGATTAGCTTGCTCATCCGACCCCCTGTGCGTCAGGCAATCGGGGGATTTGAGGAGAGAGACTCCAATCCGGGGAGACGATACGCCATCCCTTACACGACTTAGGAGAGAGACGCCATGCTGATGCCTTTCACAAACGAACCGTACGAGGATTTCACCGTACCAGAGAACCGCGAGAAGATGGAGGCGGCGCTCAGGAAGGTCGAGAGCGAGCTCGGCCGCGAGTATCCGATCGTCATTAACGGCGAGGAAATCACGACGAAGGATAAGATCACGTCGTACAACCCGTCCGACAAGGAGCAGGTGGTAGGGTATGTGTCGAAGGGCGACGAGGAGCTTGCGGTCGCCGCGCTTCAGGCCGCGCTGAACGCGTTCGAGAAGTGGAAGAAAGTTCCGTGGGAGGCGCGCGCGCGATACCTGGTGGCGATCGCGAAGAAGATGCGCGAGAGGAAGATGGAGCTGAGCGCGTGGATGGTTTACGAGGAGGGCAAGAACTGGATCGAGGCTGTCGCGGACACGGCCGAGGCGATTGATTTCCATGAGTTCTACGCACGCGAGGCGATCCGCATGGCGGGGGTAGCGGGCACGCATGAGGTTACGCCGTTCCCGGACGAACAGAATGAGCTTTTTTACATCCCGCTCGGAGCCGGGGTCGCGATACCGCCGTGGAACTTCCCGCTGGCGATCATGTCGGGCATCACAATCGCTCCGGTGGCGGCGGGCAACACTGTGGTGCTGAAGCCCGCGTCGACCGCGCCGGTTATCGCGGCTAAGTACATGGAAATCTGCCGCGAGTGCGATGTGCCGAACGGCGTGATCAACTACCTGCCCGGCCCGGGCGGGAAAGTCGGCGACTTCCTCGTGAAGCATCCGAAGACCCGCTTTGTCGTGTTCACCGGCTCGATGGATGTCGGCGTTCATATCAATGAAGAGGCGGCCAAGGTACGCAAGGACCAGATCTGGCTGAAGAGAGTCATTCTGGAGATGGGCGGGAAGGATTTCGTGGCGGTCGACGGCAAGTGCGACATCGAGATCGCCGCACAGTCGATTGTGACCAGCGCGTTTGGCTTCCAGGGCCAGAAGTGCTCGGCGGGAAGTCGGGCGATCGTGCACAAGGATGTCTACGACGCGGTGCTGGAGCGATGCGTGGAGCTTACGAAGGAGCTCAAGGTCGGGAACCCGGCGGAGTACGGGGTCCACAACGGCGGCGTGATCGATCAGGCGGCGTTCGACAAGATCATGAGCTACATCGAGATCGGCGGACGCGAAGGCCGGATCGTCTGCGGCGGCAAGGCTCCTGACGGCGCAAAGGGTTACCAGATCGAGAACACGATCATCGCGGATGTCGATGAGAACGCGCGAGTGGCGCAGGAGGAGATCTTCGGACCGGTCGTTGCGTTCATCAAGGCGAACGATTTCGATCACCTCATCGAGATCGCGAACGGCACGGTCTACGGCCTGACCGGGGCGCTTATCTCGAGCGACCGGAAGCACATCGAGCGCGGCAGGCAGGAGTTGCATGTCGGCAATCTCTACTTCAACCGCAAGTGCACCGGCGCGCTGGTGGATGTGCAGCCGTTCGGCGGATTCAACATGAGCGGGACCGACTCGAAGGCGGGCGGACGCGACTACCTGCTGCTGTTCTGCCAGGCGAAGAGCGTCGCGGAGCGCTTCATCTAGCCCGAGTATTCATCACGCACACGTTGATTTTTCGTCCCCCCTTCGGGGCGGGCCTGACTTCACGGCGACAAACCAGCATCCCGTGGGGATTTTGCACGGCACAGGGAACGGTGCTATGATGCCCGAAGCATAAGTATCAGCGGCAATGGCGCGCGCCTTTTTCACGATGCGGGCGCTGAGTCGATAGAGAAGCTGGCAAAATGGGACGCCGAGGAACTGAGGCAGATGCTGGCGGAGTATGTCGGGAAGAGCGGCTTCGACGGCATGGCGCCATACGCCAAGGAAGTCCGCTGTACGATAGAATCAGCAAGAGAACTCCCTATTATAGTTGAGTGAGGTGAGTCTCTGGGAGTCGTCGTCGTTCCCGGTCGATGCGGGCTGTAAAGTCCGCGATCCAACTGTGCTAAGATCCCCAGTTACATGGCCCAATCCCTGTTCGACAAACCCGATATCCCTCTGGACAGGAAACCCGAGGAATATGACGCGGACTCGATCGACGAGCTGAGGCGCGTAATCGAGTATCACAACCATCGCTACTACGTCCTCGACGATCCGGTTGTCTCCGATGCCGAATATGACGCGCTTTTCCGCAGGCTTCAGGAGATCGAGAAAGAACATCCTGAGCTGGTGACGCCGTCCAGCCCTACCCATCGGGTCGGCGGCAAACCGCTGGAGGAATTCGAGACGGTCGAGCATCGGTTCCCCATGCTCTCGCTCCAGAACTCGACCACGCACGAGGAATTAAGGGATTTCGATCAGCGACTGAGGAAGGCGGTTGACGCGAAAACGATCGATTATGTGGTCGAGCACAAGATCGACGGTCTCGCGGTCAGCCTGACGTACGAGGGCGGAGAGCTGGTGCTCGGCGCGACTCGCGGCGACGGAACCCAGGGCGAGAACATAACGTCCAACATACGCACGATCCGCTCAATCCCGCTCCAGATCGACTTCAAGGACACACTCGTGGTCCAGGGAGAGGCGTTTATAGGGCTTGACGATTTCCTCAAGTTCAACCGGGCGCAGGAAGAGAAAGGCGAGAGAACATACGCGAATCCACGCAACACCGCCGCCGGGAGTCTCAGGCAGCTCGACAGCAGAATCACCGCCACCCGACCGCTCGACTGCTTCATGCACTCGATACGCAACTACGCCGATCTCGGCCTGAAGTACCACCATGACGCGCTCGAGCGTCTGGACAGCCTGGGATTCAAGGCGACTCCGTTCAAGGGCATGGCGCATGGGATCGAGGAAGTGATCCGAATCTGCGACGAGCAGCGCGATGTGAGAGACAGCCTCGATTACGGCATCGACGGACTGGTAGTGAAGG
>CAYLVL010000343.1:0-3401 GCA_964387135.1 uncultured Planctomycetota bacterium | reverse complement strand
TGGGACGATGTCGTGCGTGCGCCCGCGAGGAAAGTCGAAAGCGTCCTACAGGTCGGGGGGCTCGCGCACCGGAAGTCGATCGCGATCCGGAAGATTCTGAAGGAGATCAAGTCGAGGTTCGGGACCTACACGCTCGATCCGATCGCGAGGCTTCCGGTGGACGAGGCGATCGAGGAGCTGACTGGATTCCCTAATGTGGGCAGGAAAACCGCGGCCTGCGTGCTCGTGTTTTCATACGGCAAGCCGGTGATACCTGTCGACACGCACGTGCATCGGCTGTCGAGAAGGCTCGGACTGGCTGTCGGGAAAGCGGCTGCGGACCAGGTGTTCGCGGTGCTGATGGAGATCACCCCGGACGAATTGAAGTATCCGTTTCATGTGTTCCTGATCAGGCACGGTAGAAGGGTGTGCAAGTCGCAGAGACCGTCATGCGGGGAATGCGCGCTCAGCGATCTGTGCCTGTCGGCATTTTCGTTTGGATAAGGAAAAAAACGGGAACACCTTTTCGCCCGGAAGGCGAACAAAGTGTCCCCACGGAATTCCCGGGGCCGATACTACTTATAGTCGGACTTGACGAATCAAGCGGAAAATCGTAAATTCTGATCGCACAAAGGCCAGTAGCTCAACTAGGTAGAGCAACGGTCTCCAAAACCGTAGGTTGCGGGTTCGATTCCTGCCTGGCCTACCAGATGAAAACGAAGCCCTTCCGAAACGACCGGAAGGGCTTTTTTCTGCGCTCATCAGGGCTTCAGATCATGGAGTAAGGCTCATGCACATTGACACTGTGCGCGAAATCGAAGTAGATTGGACGCTATCAGCCGGCCTGACGGTCGCTGAAATCCCGCCCGGAGACCTGCGGACCACCTCCGTCAGCACATCCTCCGCGTTCTCTGGAAACTCGATGACGTCCGTGGTATTCTCTTTCATACGGCGTGCTCCTTTCGTTGAGCTGATGATAAAGAGTACGCCGCTTTTTCGTCTCACGCCATACACAACTTCCGGTTATAACTCGCCCCTCGGTCACTTGTGTTTCACTAATCCCGACAGCATCAGGCAGATGACGAACACGGCGGTTTGCACGAGGATTATGCTCGCGCCGGTGGGCCAGTCGAGGTGGTAGGAAGCGAGGATTCCCGCGATCGCGGTTGCGCCGCCGAGGACAACGGAGATGATGGTCATCCACTGGAACCTTATCGAGACAAGTCTCGCTGAGGCCGCGGGAATGACAAGGAACGCGCTGATGAGGACGATGCCGACGATTTTCGCGGAGACGACGATCGTAACCGCGATCAGGATAGAGAGGAGGTAGTCGTCGAGCTTGACGGGAAGACCGTCCGCCATGGCGGCTTCGCGATCGATGGTCACGTACGTCCATCGCCCCCAGAGAGGAATGCTCATGACTGCCAGAACAACGAGGCCCCCGGTCGCCCAGAGGTCCGGTTGGGACACGGCAAGAATGGAGCCGAAGAGATAGGTGAACGCGTCGGTGGTGTAGGTCGGGATTCTCGACAGGAAGACAATACCGAGAGCCATCGAGAGTGCGAAGAAGACGCCGATGACGGTGTCTGCCGCGAGGTCGGTACGGTCGCGGATCCATGTGATGAGGACGGCAACGACGATCGTGAACGGCACCGCCACCCATAGCGGCTCGTGCTGAAGAAGGAGCCCCAGCGCTACGCCGCCGAAAGCCGCATGAGCGAGTCCACTTCCAAGAAACGACATGCCCCTCTGCACGATGAAGACGCCGTAGTAGGCCGCGACGAGTCCGGTCAGAAGGCCCGCGATCAGCGCGCGCTGCATGAAGCCGTATGCCAGAGCTTCAATCATTGCCTTGCGCGCGCTCCAGGGGGTGAATGTGACCGAGGTGCCCGAAAGCATCGCGGAGATTGTCGTCGCTGAGCACATCAGCGGGCTGCCCGTAGCCGATCAGCTTACGGTTCATCAGCAGAACCTTGTTTGCGTGATGACGGGCGGCGAGCCAGTCATGCGTGACCATCATGACCGTAGCCTCAGCCTTCGAGAGATACTCCTCGAGGATAGTGTACATGTCGTCCTCGCCGACGGCATCAATGCCCGTGGCAGGCTCGTCGAGCAGAAGGAGTCTCGGCTCTCTGACAATGGCCCTGGCGAGATACACGCGCTGGATTTCGCCGCCTGAAAGGTGACCGAGCGACTTATGGCAGAGGTGACGCGCGCTGACGAGCTCCAGCGCTTCATTCACGCGATCGTGATCCTTCCTGGTAAGACGTACAGGCCATCGGGCTTTCATCCCGCTGGCAACCAGATCGCACGTGACCGCAGGGAAGCCCCGATCGATTGTCTTGAGCTGAGGGACATAGCCGATATGCTCGGTCCGGCTGTCGCGGATGTCTTTGCCGAAGATCCGTATCGTCCCTTCATAGCGAGGGACAAGTCCGAGAATGGCCCTGATGAGAGTCGATTTCCCCGCGCCGTTCGGACCGATAACCGCGACGAAGTCCCCGGACTCGACCCTCAGGCTTATGTCCTGAAGGGCTCTGAAGTCGCCCAGGATAACGCTGAGGTTCTCGATTTCGACCGCGTATGTCATCTTGTCTTCCGGCACTTACGGGCCTACCTTCCAAGTGCATCCGCTATCGTCTCGGCATTATACCGGATCAACTCCTCATAGGTGTCCCGACCCTCGCAGCCGCCCAGGGGATCGAGGACGTAAACCGGCAGGCCGGTCTCCTCCGACAGCATCTCCGCAGGCTCGCGGGCAAGCTGCGGCTCGGTGAAGATGGCGTTTACACCGCGCTCCTCGACAATCCGCATAAGTTCGACAACGTATCTGGGCGTGGGCTCGCGTCCGGGGAACGGCTCGATCACACCCGCCAGCCCGAGACCGTACTCGCGCATGAAGTACTGAAACGACGGATGAAACATGAGCAATGCCTTGCCCTCGTACTGAGCCATCACGCCTGAGACCTCGCGATCAAGCTCATCAAGCCTCGCGGAGAAATCATCCGCGTTTGCCTCGTAAATAGAGGCTCCCTCGGGATCGAGCGACGAGAGCGCGTCGACCAGGTCCGGCAGGATCGACTTGACGATAACCGGCGATGTCCAGAAATGCGGATCGGGGCTTGCATCGTGATGCCCCTCCCCATGCGAATGCGCCTCGAACTGAAGGCGCATATCGTCAGGAACCATCTCAAACACCGCGACTTCTTGAGCGCCTCCGAGACTTGCCACCCAGCCGTCCATAATCGGATCGACCCGGAACAGGGCGGCGCATTGCTCGATTCTTGCTGCGTCGGACGGGGATGGATCGTAGGTGTGCGGCGATGAGCCGGGCTGGAGAAGTGAATCGACATCCGCCCGGTCACCAACGATCTCGGTCACGATCATCGCGAGCGGCGGGATGGTAGCGATGTAGTGGGGTC
>CAYLVL010000342.1:0-3411 GCA_964387135.1 uncultured Planctomycetota bacterium | reverse complement strand
TGATTTGTGGGGCTTCAGACCGGTTGTCAGCGGAAGGCGAGTTTACTCTAGATCCCGCAGATATTCTCTACCATGATTGGGGAACAGGCTCGAGCCTCGCAATAGCCGGCGTAAACGACGAATACTGGGCTGCATGGTCGGATAAGATCGGCGAGGATGAACCCAGCGCAATCCTCGGAAGCATGGGTTACGCCGAGACCTGATAGAAGGGGACGCCGGGGACAAGCGGAGCTTGTCGCCGATGCCTAAAGAACGATCTCCGCGACAAGCTTCGCTTGTCACGGGCACCCGGATTAACCCCAGATCGCAGATCCGGGTCTACCGAATCGGTGTTTTCATGTGGGTCATTTGCTGTCGCGGGTTGTGTATGCTGCGCAGATTGCCTGGCCGAGGGATATACAGCCGTCGTTCGTGGGCATAATCCGGTGCGTCAACACGCGGAATCCCGCTTTCTGGAGACGCTGCTTCAATTCCTCGTGCAGAATCCGGTTCATGAAACACCCGCCGGTCAGGCCGATCGTGTCTATCCCTGTATCCTCGCGCCCCATATGCGCAACCCTCTCGAGGATCAGCACCACCCATCGATGGAACAATCTCGCGACATCCGCGGTCGACGCGCCGTCCAGCCGTCGCCGCGCAAGCTCGGACAGGATTTCCCTGCCGTCGACGATTATCCCTTCTTCGGTCCGGGAGATAATCAAGTCGATGTTTTCCTCGAAGCTACGATCGCTCCCCGCAGGCGGCTCGATACTCCCTTCGCATGCGGCCTCCAGGAGCATCGGCAACTGACCGTCGTACCACGCGATCGGCCCGAGCCCTGCGACGAACGCCGCAGCATCGAAAAGCCTGCCCAGGCTGTCGACCGGCGGGCAGTTGACTCCCGCTCTTATCATTCCCTCGACCATCGCGACCCTGTCCGGCGGGATGTCGTCGAACAGCACACGAAACTCGTCGGGAATTCCCTCCCCTTCGATCCCCAGGCGTCCCAGCGCCCCCCTCCAGACCTCTTTGGTGGCCGCGTCGCCGCCGGGCAGCGGGAAGTAGGTGAAGTGCCCGAGGCGGGTGAAATCGGTCGCGTCGGCCCTCATGATTTCTCCGCCCCATATCGCGCCGTCCGTGCCGTAGCCCGTGCCGTCCATCACAAGAGCGAGAATCTCCTCTCCGATGAGACCATGCTCCGCAAGAAGCGCGACCACGTGCGCGTGATGATGCTGCACCTTGACGATCGGCAAACCTGACTCCTCCTCGGCCCAGCGGGTGGACTCGTAGTCGGGATGCATGTCGCACGCAACTGTCTGGGGCTTCACATCAAGGATGCGCTCCTGGTGCGCGATTGTCTCCCGAAGGTACTCGTAGGTTTCGTAAGTCTTCAGGTCACCTATGTGGGGGCTGACGAACGCCTTGTCGCCGCGAATGTGGCAGATCGTCGTCTTCAACTCTCCCCCCACACCCAGTACAGGCGGCAGCGGCTCGGGCAGGAATATCGGGCGAGGCACATGACCGCGTCCCCATCGCCAGATCGTCGTGACACCGTCGCGTACGGTCGCCACGCTGTCGTCGGCGCGACGGTGAATCCCCCGGTTGTGCATGAGGAACGCGTCCGCGATCCCCTTCAGGCGCTCCACAGCTTCATCATTGTCTTTCGCGATCGGCTCGTCCGACAGGTTCCCGCTCGTCATGACCAGCGCCGCGAAAGCGTCCGCCTTCGCATCGCCGGGACCGCCGATCTCCTCGGGCGGAGTGATGGTCGATGTGTCGTTAGGCGGGACGATCGGTAGCGGCCTGAAAAGAAGATGATGCGGCGGCGCGTACGGCAGCATTATCCCGATTGTCCTGACACCGCCGGTGACCCCGTCGAGGCTGTGATTCGCGACCGGCGTGTCGTCTCTCTCCGGAAGGATGACGATCGGCCGGGCAGGTGAAAGAAGAGCCTTTGCTGCGTCCTCGTTGACATGCGCCAGACGTCGGGCGGCGCTGATGCCCCCGACCATCACCGCGAGCGGCTTGGCCTCCCTGTGCTTCCGAAGGCGAAGTCGTCGCACCGCTTCCGGATTGGTGGCGTCGCAAGCCAGATGGAATCCGCCGATGCCCTTGATCGCCACCGTCCTTCCGTCCCGGAGAGCTTCGATCGTCAGGTCAATCGGATCACCTTCGACCTCGTTTCCGTCCTCATCAAGAAACTGGAGCGAGGGTCCATGCACCGGGCAGCATGTCGGCTGCGCGTGGAAACGGCGATCGTCCGGGTCGCGATACTCCCGCTCGCAGTCGGGGCACATGGGGAAATCGCGCATGGTGGTGTTCGGACGGTCGTAGGGGAGATCCACGATGATTGTGAATCGAGGCCCGCAGTTGGTGCAATTGAGGAACGGGTAGCGATAGCGGCGGTCGGCCGGATCGTACATCTCCCTCAGGCAGTCGTGACATACCGCGACATCCGGGCTGATGAGAACTCTCTCGCCCTCGACAGCCTCGCTTCGGCGTATCTGGAATTCGGTGAAGCGGTCCTTGTCGCTTGCTTCGGTGAATTCATGATCGATGCGGACTATCTGCGCGAGCGGAGGAGCTTGATCGGTGAGTGCCCCAAGGAAGGATTCGAGAGAGTCCACGGGGCCGTCGACTTCGATCCCGACACCGCGCGAGTCGTTGATGACCCATCCGGTGAGATTGAATCTCTCGGCAAGCGAATGGACGAAGGGTCGGAACCCTACGCCCTGTACGACACCCTTGATGTGGACGTGAAGGCGGTGCATGTGTTCGGGCCGGTAAAATCCGGCAGAGACGTAACACCAAATATACCTCATAACGTAGGTGATGGGAGAGTCGGAGGCTATAGGGGGGGGCTCCAGGTTCACAACGTTCTTCAACACCCCACTCTGATCTCCCCGCTTCGCGGTGGGGACGACCGATGCGCTGTCCCTCGCGCATCGCATACAAAGTCGCCCAAGCTCGTGTTATCCTTGATTTGAATCCTGTCAAGAGAGCATCCAATACTCCCGCACGAGGAGGAAGACATGACCGACATAAAAATCGAACACAACCCACCCGATGACCGGCTCGAGGAGCTCGGCGTGATGGACTGGCCCATATGGACCAAGGAGATCAGCGAGTTCCCGTGGTCGTACGACGAGCCGGAAACGTGCTATTTCCTTGAGGGCGACGTGGTCGTCACGCCGGAGGGCGGCGAGCCGGTGACCGTCGGCAAGGGCGACCTCGTCACCTTCCCGCAGGGCATGAGCTGCACATGGAACGTGCGCCGGCCTGTGCGAAAGCACTACAGATTCGGGTAAGGGAGCGGGCATCCCATGACTTCCCAACGCTCCCAACGACGGGTGGTGGTCCGTCCCCGGAATCAGGTCCAGGCGGAGTCAGGGGAATTCCGGATTTTCGGTATGAGGAGGCACCACGGGGCTA
>CAYLVL010000341.1:0-3418 GCA_964387135.1 uncultured Planctomycetota bacterium | reverse complement strand
GCACCGGCCCCGGTCAGCACGGCGCAGCCGAACAGCGCCGCGATCTCGTAGGCGGGCGAGAACGTATCCACCAGCGTCGGGCTCATCGGATCGGATGCATACTCGATGATGCTTATCTCGGGGTCTGTCAATTCTGTCGCGACATAGATGTGCGTCGAGTTCATCGCCAGAGCCGTGACTTCACCGTCGAACGTGATTACGTTCTCGTGCAGCGTCGGATTGGCCGGATCGGTGAAGTCAATATAGTCAAGCCGCGCGTAAGGAGGACCGCCGGGTAATACCACACAGTTGTACGCATGGGGATGATGGAAACAGGCTATCTTTCTTGAGCCGCCAAACTCAAAAAACATCAGGCCGCTGCCGAGATGGACCGGATTGGCGGGATCCGTGAGGTCATATGCCCAGTAGCCGTTGCCGATCATGTAGGCCGTGCTCTCGTGCAACCAGACAAGATCCGCAGCCAGGAACAGCGAGCCGGGAGTGACGTCGGTGATATCGGATGGAGTGTAGTCGAGAAGCTCGTCGGTCAGCTCAAGCAGATACAGCCCGACGATTTCGCTGTTCGCGGTGTGGACCCGAATGTAGTAACGCCCCGGAACCAGATCCAGCTCATCAAAGGACATCGATGCCGTCCCGTCCGCGACCAGCTCCTGCGTGATAAGCGTCTCGGCGGAATCGTAGAGCTGTATTCGTGTCGGTTCGGGATCGCAATACAGCACGATTTCTCCGGTCGCTATGTGCCCCCTGGGAATATCGAAATAATAATAATCTGCGTTGTCATCCGGGGCACAGACCTGGCTGATTACGTGCGTTCCGAACTCCATTTTTTCCGCGTCGGGAAAATCTGCATTCAGATCGGGCCCGCATTCGGGGTCGGGAATGTCGAGGGTTATCACCTGGTAGGCGGAAAGCTGAATGTCCGGAGCGGGCGCGCCCATCTGGCTGTAGGTGGATCCGTCGGTCGATTCCACGCGACAGAAGACGATTGTCCCGCCCGAGCGTGTCGGGTTCAGAAGGCCGGCGAGATCGCAGGTGTACCGGGCCTTGTCTTCGGCCTCGTCAAGGAAGGTCGCGTTGACTCCCCCTTCCATGAGATGCGGAGCGTAAACCCTGACCAGATTGATCTCATCCTGCGTGTTGCCCGCCTCCTGTCCCTGCCAGTCATGCACATTGATCTGAAGTCTCAGGACACCGCCGCCCGATCCTGATTCGCTGTCGAAGTAGAGGGAGTTCGCGGTCGGAGCAAGGGCTACTCTCCATGCTTCGGGCTGGTTCGCCTCGATGGGAAAATCATCGGGCACTTCGCCCGGCGGATTCGGATCGGGCGCGCCCCATGCGCAGTCGACCGCATAGCCGTACACGATCCTCGGACCCGGATCCATCTCGAACTGGATCGTGTATCTTCTCGTGTTGCTGCTGCCCGCGGTGAATACAGCCCGACCGGTCGCGCTGTCCAACGGCTCGCTTGCCACCCATGAGAGCGAGTCCGTCGCTCCGAGCCTGTCCGCGAACAGCTTGTAGGGATTGACCGTTGCGGTAAGCTGCTCACCAGGAATCGGGGTGAGTTTCCCCTGCATGTAGCCGAGAAATCCCGGAGTGGTGAACTCGGTCGGATTCCACCATCTTGTGTAACCGTCTGCATTCAGCAGTCTGGTCTCGTCGGCATCCGCGAGCGTAAGCCCGACCGTCTCGAGCGTTCCGGCGGTCATCATGATGCCCTTCACGTCGAATCCGGCCAGTTGCGGCTTCGTCGCAAACGGGTGGGAAAGCGTGATATCCAGCGTAATAAGCCCATTCGGCGGGTCGCTCTCCCCGGGAACAACGCTCAGCGATATGCCCATCGTGTTGTTGAGCACGCTGACCAGGTTGAAGTGCCACTGACTCGACCTGAGCGGCACGATCCCGGTTTCCAGAGTGCTCGGGTCCACTGAAATGAGGTAGTAGCCGAGGCATTGATGATTCTGCCCGGTTTCAATCCGTGGCAGTGAGGCGATCTCCAGTGGTCGTACATCCGGGCTTACAGGTCCACCCTGACAGCCGATTGAGATAAATTCCAACATTACTGACACTGCTATCAGTGCAGGTGCGATCCGACGCATGGAATCCAACTCCTTTGAGGGAACTGCCGTCTATTATATCCTTTCCCGCGCTCAGGCGTAATGCCTGGACTTCGGGAGCGCATCAATACAGACTGAAGACCCTCAAACCGCGTCCAAGGGTGACCTTGTACAGAGAGTCGTCCCATGCTTCAAGCTCGGTCCCGGCAAATGGTCTATGGGGCACGAGTCCGTACGGCTTCGGGTGAGTCGGGCGGGTAGATCCGGCAGGCGTCGATGCTAGGGTCGTTGCCGGAGAAGTACGCAAACTGCCCCTGGACTGCCATGTCGGCGGAGCTTGTTGTGCCGTTCAGGCCGATTCCCGCCTGAACGGGTGCCAGCGGATTACTTTCGTGGCAAACGGGTGCGTGAGGGTGATATCGAAAACGAACAGCCCGTTTGGAGGGTCGGACTCGCCGGATTGCCCTGACAGCCGACAATCAGCGCGAAGGCAATAGCAGTAATGACTGTAGCTGGAACTGATTTCCTGAGCATGTGCTTGGTCTCCTGTATGCTCCACCAATTAGTCGTACCATCAAGGTGCTTCGGCCGGAATAAACCGTTGCTACGGTATATCGTGAATCCTTACTCCCGTCACATCCGTCATGCCGTAGACGTACCCATCGTCAATCAGAAGGTCGGAATCGCAGCCGAGCGGGGCGATAAAGTATTGATTATACAGATTCCCCAGGACCGACGGTCCCGTCGGGGGCCATACGCTGCACACAAACACCGCGGAGCCGTTGCCCTGTATGTATGCGTAGTACCTGTTTATCTCGAGCTGGGTGAAATCGACTCCCGAGGACACCGTCACATTCCCCAGATGCGTGGGATTCGCCGGATCGGTGATGTCTGCGATTTCCAGCATATCGCCATTGGCGATGTAGAGGCGGTTTCGCACCACTTCCGTCTCCATGACTTCATTGGGCGTCGCATAGTCCATGACCCAGACCGGATTCATCGCGTCGTCAATCGAGTAGACCGGCACGCAATTGGGCGTCGCGAGGTACATGTAATCGTCCTTGAACGAGTAATCGTTCGTCACCAACGGCAATCCGGTTTTATAGACAGGCGTGCCTGCGTTCGAGATGTCGTAAACCGAGATCTGCCCGCCGCCCGTAAGAAAGAGTGTCTTTCCGTGAACCGCGGCGTTTGAGGCCTGTCCTCCGAGAGTAATCGTTGAAATGAAGGTCGGGGCTTCCGGAGAATGTATATTCCAGAGCTGGCAGTACACGTCCGCGCAGACCGCCATGATGTTGCCGTCGTAGTGAATCGCTCTCGGTCGCCAGTCCATCTGCCTCAGGTTGAAGAGGTGCGTGTTC
>CAYLVL010000340.1:0-3432 GCA_964387135.1 uncultured Planctomycetota bacterium | reverse complement strand
CTCCCGCGGGCACAGCCGGCACCGACGGCAACGACAAGATCATCATTGACCTCGGTCCCACTGCCAGCAAGAACGATAAAGACGAGCTTCCGCAGATCATAGACCTTCGCGCAAGCGCTATTACCACCATCGACGATCTGGTCGATGAGTTCAACTACCAGATCTACAACAACGATGTGCTGCGCGGGGCAGTCAAGGTGAGCCTGTACGACGGCAGGCTGCGCTTCGAGACCGTGAAAAAAGGAGAAGACGTCCTTGCGGAGGATTTCCAGATCACCGAAGGCGCGACCGGAACGCTCGCCGCTTTGCATATCTCCGACGTGCAGACCCCCTCCCAGTATGTCGGGGCCGGCCTCGCCTTCCCGTTCATCGTGGTGGCCGGGTTCAACGACACCGTCACGCTTGATCTCGGCCCCTCCGTCAGCGTTGACGGCACCGACATCGATCCGATCACGTTCACGATCGACGCGGGTATCTATAACACCATCAACGAGATCTACGACGAAATCAACTCGAAGATTCTCGCCGAGCCGCTGCTCAACGGAGCGCTTCATGTCGATATCGGCGCTCTCGGCAACAATCTCGTTCTCGTCAGCAACAAGACCGGCTCCGCGATTCGCGGCGAGGACATGACCGTCACCGGGAATCTGGCAGGCACTCTCGGATGGCTGGTTCCCACCGCAAAAATCCCGGGAGCGGGCACATCACCCGGGAACGGCATCGAGACTCAGCCGAACAACATCTTCAATACGCTCATCACCACTCGCAACGACATGATGGGAGTCGTCGGCCTTACCACCGACATTCTGAACGCGATGAACGAGGATGGTGAGCTTCTCGGGCTTCTCGACGGCGACATCCTGACCGTCACATTCGATTCAGGCACCTTCCAGCTCACTCTGTCCGCCGAGGACACATTCGACACGCTCGTGCGCTATCTCCAGAACGTTTTCGGCACGCGGGCAACCGTCACTCTCACAAGCGACGGGCGCATCGAGATCCATAACCTGGAGACATTCGAGATGCACTCGCTGAGCATCACAGCTGAAAGCGCCACAGGCGAGGCGCGCACCCTGTTCAATGAAGTGATGGGGGAGTTATCCGACAGCATACCCGGACTGTCAACCGGGTCTACTCGCAGCATGTGGGATCCCATACGCTATCTCAGGCTCGGTGAGGAAGATCTCGCGCTCGCCGACAACGATTTCGAGAATGTCCTCAGGCACGAGGCCATCGTGGGAGCCAGGGGCAATCGCCTGAGCACGCTGTTGACGCTCTTCAGCGCGGAAGATCTGAACGTCAGCGAGCTCAAGACCACAATCGAAGCGTCAAATTACGCCGAGGTGCTGACGGCTCTGAGCCAGCAGGAACTCGTACTCCAAAGCGCACTCGGTGTGGGAGCGCGCGTTCTCACACCCAGCCTTTTCGATTTTCTCGTTTAATGAGATCCCGCGGCGAGGTCTCCATGCATTGATGAACGGTTCTATTGTGCGGGCAACCCTACAAGGTCGGGAAGCTCGGTCATGCTATCGATGACCGCTTCGGCACCGGCAAGCTCCTCCGGCACACCATATCCCCATGTAACCCCGACCGCCCTGACTCCCGCGTCATGAGCGGCCTCGATGTCCCCGCGCCTGTCCCCGACATACAGCAGATGTCCGGAACCTCCAAACTCCGCCGACCATTCCCGCAGAACGTCGCTTTTTTGAATATTGTAGAACTCCCCGATATGCCTGAGCTTCCGGAAGTACTTCCTCAGGTTGCATTCATCCATCACTGCATCGAAGTATCGCCTGGAGGCATTCGACAGGCAGCCGAGCACGAAGCCGCGCTCCTGTAGCTCCGCGAGAGCCTCATGCACTCCATCGAATGTCCGGCCCTCGCCTTCCGCGAGGCGTCGACGCTCAGCCCTGCCGACATACCTGCTCAGTATCCCCCACTTGTCGCGATGCTCCTCCGGCAACGCGGCCGGATAGAACTCGTGCGTCGGCAGCCCTATCAGTCGCTTGACTTCCTGCCACGACGGAGTCGGTCCATCAACGCCGATCTCCTTCCAGAACAGCTCGTACCCCTCCCGTATCGCATCGTACGACACCGAGAACGAATTGAAGAGCGTGCCGTCCATGTCGAAAATGATCGCTTTCAGGTTGGCTATCGGCATGGCTCGCTGACTTAGAATTGAAGCGCCGTAGCGGCGCTTTCATCATGATCGAACCGGCTGAAGGATGCCCTTCGGCCTATCGTTTATGGATCGCAGATCGAACCGTGTCGGCGTAGGCTATAACGCCGCCGTTCTTGTACTCCACCGCAAGCTTCGCGGCGGCTTTGTGCGGATACACCGTGCCCTTCTCTTCACCCTCCGACAGCACCAGCCCAGTGGTCTGATGCTCGGGAACATAAACCCATCTGCCTCCATACGCCCTCCGAAGCACCTCTCCGAGGTAATTGCCGGCAAGATACACAAACACCCTTCGCTCCCCCATTTGTCCTTCTTTCTTCATCTTGTCGTTCAGGGAGCGCAGGTAGTGATCGAGAAATCTCAGGCTGTTCAGTGAGTAATCGAGCTCCACCCCGAGATCGCTCTTGAGAATTTCCACGAACTTCTTGGTCTCTTCCGGGATGATTTTGGCAAGCTCCTCGTCGCTCGGACCGTCACCCCTGACCGCTTTCGCCTCCGGCACAGGGAGCATCTTGACCGGCTCGCCGGGAGGAGGTCGAAATCCCATCGGATCGTCAAGGTCCTCGGCCTCCTTCATGCGCTTGACTACCGTGTTCCAGTAAGTCGAGACATGGTGGTCCTCGAGACGCGTGAACGCCTGACGTATGCGAGCGAACGGGCTGACCGACATTTCCTTGCCGCCAAGTCCCCTGAGGCCGGGACCGGCGAACACATCACCGGTCTCCCACCTTCCTCCGCAGGCCTGAAGGAGAACCTCACCGAGATAGCTGCCCAGCAGCACTACCGTAGGCTCGATGTCCTCATGGCTCAGCGTTTCCACAAGCCCCTTGAGCACCCGATCGAGAGCAAGCAGCGACGGCGGCGAGAAGTCCAGGTCTATGCCGGACATGCTGCGCACCCACTCGACCGCGTTGTCGGCCGCGTCCTTGCACTCGCGAGCAAGCTCCTCAGGTGATGGTTCCGCTGCCGGAATGTCAAATGCCATCTGGGCTACTCCCTTCGCGCCACCTTCGCTTCAACTCAGAATTTCGCATCATCCTGGCATACAAACAACTCTCCGACCCCCGAACCAGCGGCCGGTTCCTTACCGGGCAACATTCTAACGCCTAACAGCCCCGCACACAAGCCGGAACGGCAGTCCGGGGAAAATCACGCATCAAGCTCGCGGGCGATCTCAATCAGCTCGTCGACCCTTGGAGCGCCTTTCCTCATGTAATCGAGCGCTTTGTCCAGTCGCCGCCGCCTGACCTCCC
>CAYLVL010000339.1:0-3433 GCA_964387135.1 uncultured Planctomycetota bacterium | reverse complement strand
CGAATGCGCCACAATTGCTCCGACTCCCGCCGCCTTGAGAGCTATGGGAGCGACCTCCCTGCTCGATCCGCACCCGAAATTCCGCCCTGCCACGATGATGTCCCCGGGCGCCACCCGTCTGGCGAAATCAGGATCGGCTCCCTCCATGGCGTGATCGGCCAGCTTCGCAGGATCGTTCGTATTGCAGTACCTGGCCGGTATTATCTGATCGGTATCGATGTTGTCGCCGAAAACCCACGCCAGTCCTCTCAGTTTCTCCATGTCTATCCGCCCTTCATATCCCCGAAGGAGGTCTCGAAAAGCTCGATTTCCTGTTTGAGCAGCTGAACGATTCGATCAAGGACGAGATCCATGAAGCGGGACGCCTTGTCGCGATTGAGATCCGGTGTCGCGTCGCCGTCCTCAAAGGTCAGTAATGCAGCGGAATACGGAGCAGCAACGATTCCGGGCCTGAGCCTGTTGTAGTACTCCGGTTTTACCTCGCTCGGATCGATGAGATCCGGACGATACGCAATCACGCAGGCTGTCTCATCCAGCGCGGCATGTCCGCCGGGACGGTCGTACACTTCCTTCAGTGCTTCCTCCGTGAGACGCCACCAGTCCACGAGAATCATGTGACGCCTGCCGCGATCTTCGAGAATGAGATCCTTGATCACGTTGCCGATCGTTTCCGTGTTGCCGCCGTGACCGTTCGCGATGACGATTCGGCGGAAGCCCATCTGGAAGAAGTTCTCCAGAATTGTGCGAATGAGATCAGCGTAAAGGCTTTTGCCGATTCGGATGCTGCCGGGGTAGGCGATGAGGCCGGTGGTGATGCCGTAGTTGAGCGTCGGCGCGACCGGCCAGCCCAGCCTTTCCCCGAGCTGCCATGCGATATTCTCGGCGCAGAAATTGTCGGTTCCGACCGGAGCGTGGCGTCCGTGCGCTTCGAGAGTGCCCACCGGCCAGAGCAGACTGGTCATTCCGTCGCGCAGCAGCGCCGCTACCTGCGGGTAAGTCAGCTCGTCCAGCTTGATGACGGTCATATTGCTTTCCTCAATTCAGGACGCGGACCCGCTCTCGGCCCGATTCTTTATGGCGTGGAGCATTCCGTCGATGTTGTTCTGCATGATCTTGTCGAGGAGCTTCACGATCATCGGTCCGATAAGCGGGAGGCCGAGATCGAAATCGACCTTCAGACGTATGCGAGTGCCGCCGTCGACTGGCTCAAATGCCCATTCCCCCCGGTAGTGCTTGTAGTCCCCTTCGAGAAGCTCGAATCTCGATGTCAGTTTCTTTTCGTCCCACCATTCCTCTTCGGTCCACCTTATGAGCTTGTCGATCGACGCGACCTTCGCGTGACCCACCCATGCAGTGCGGGCGTAACCGTCGTCGCGACGCTCCAGCACCCTGACTTCCTTCACGTCCGGCATGAAATCCGGGTACTTCTCCACTTCGCTTGCGATTCTGAAAGCGATTTCCGGTTCGACCGAGACATCGACTTCGGCAAAGACAACACCCATGTGGACCTCCAACGGGATGTGAGGATTCGCGGTGCGATTATGCTGGCGAATGGGGAGGAATGTCAAACGCAACCGCGGATTGGTGTATCCGAGCCACAAGGTCTTGCTTTTTATTCCCCGAGGTAGAGATTCGCCCTGATTGCGTCCGACGCGCTGTAGGCTTCGGCGACAAGGTCTTCCGATCCCATTGATGTCGCGATAAGGAACACGTACTGCCCATCGCCAACGCGATATAGCCAGTAATCGTGCACGAAGACCTTTCCATCGCCGAGATATGCGCGCCTGACTGACTCCCATACGCTCTCGTATTCTTCCTCTTCAGTGGTCAAAGGCGTAGCGTCGACGGGGATGCCCGACGTTGCCGGCTCGGACTCGTAAACATCGGCGAGAAGGTTGACGTTGAGCGGCATGTCCAAAGGATTGCCTAGCAGCCTGCACACGATGCCGTCCGGTGTGAGCATCGTCGCGATCAGCCCTGTCTCGTACCCGGTCGTGACTTCCCATGTGAGCGGGACGGCGAACTCGGCATCGCCGGGGAGGTCAATGACAACGGGTATATTGATTCCGGGACGGTCGGAGATGGTGAAATTCGCGCGTCTTTCCGCGAACAGAACATCGCCGATCATGACGGTCCATGTGAACTCATAGAAACCGGGCTCCAGGCTGACATCAGCGGGCAGATCAAACTCGACAGCGGGAGTCTCCACTCCTGCATCGAGACGCATGGAAAAATCCTGCACTGTCTCATCGGGCCCACCGCTGAGGCGCATGAACACAGCCGTGTTCTCAGGCGTGACACCGCCGGTGAGCATTCTTGCGCTTATTGAGTCGTCTTGGCTGAATACTGTCGCTCTTGCGCCGTCGTCGGTTACCAGGTATGCGTCACCTACCGAGAACGCGAACTCGTCCTCCACCCCTCTCGCCGCACGGAGTCCCACAAGGCTGACCGGCAGGGAGCTTATCGGGAACGTGACCGAGTCGAAGTATCCGAAGACCGTCACCTGCACGCTGAAATCCGCCTCGGGCGTCGACCCTCTCGGCGGGCGCGCGAGGTAGCCATCCACATCGAACGTGTTGAAACCCTCATCGACATCTGTCGTTCCGATTCCCTGGTCGAGCACGAAACCGTCCGCCGTCAATCCGAGCCATCTAACCTCGGCTCTCGCCCAACTGATGATGTTCTCGACTCGGAAGTCGATTTCGAGCGTGTACGGGATCGCCGCGCTTCCCAACTCCTGCGCCACAATCGAATCGTCCTCCCTTGGCTCCAGCCTGACATCCTCGATGGTCAGTCCGGGGAATGCTCTCGGGCTCTCGATCCTGATTTCGAATTGCGTGTCTTCCTTGAGATCGCCGACGCGGACGGACGCGTAAACATGGTAGACCTGCGTACCCGCGCCGAGATCGACAGGGATTGCATTGGCGATACGGATCAGGTTGCGTCCCGGCTCGCACGGCTCTTCTCGCTCGGAGGAGTATGCGGTTCGATCGTGGCGGTCGTACACATCCCACGTCAACCGCGCCGTGTCGGAAGTATCCGCGACAAGATCGAACTCGAACAGAAGATCTATCTGTTGATTTTCTTCGAACAAGCCGACCTGCGCTATCTCTCCGGGGAGTGTCGCTATCGCCCTGATCAACTCGAGTGATTCCATCTCAGCATTCGATGCTGAAACCGGGAGAACCAGAGAGAACAGGGCTGCGATAAGGAGGATACGGACGGGATTTCGCGGAACCATTGGGTGCTCCTCACACGCGGATTGCGTCAATCAAGACAATCATACGACACGCCGGGGAAACATCCCGTTCAGGACCCAAGCCGCAGGGTGTGAAGCACTACCCGTCCGGGCCCGTTGAGGTCCATGAGCAGGATGTAGGGCAGCGGACCCGCCTGATCAGGCTTCCCAACCGGCTTGGGGGTGAAGTCGATC
>CAYLVL010000338.1:0-3455 GCA_964387135.1 uncultured Planctomycetota bacterium | reverse complement strand
GCTCTATGAAGGCCCTGCGGAAGCTGTCTGGTGGAGCCGGGATCGAAATCAAAATAAGTTCTACCTCGACATTGGCCGCATCCCGGACGATGAGAGCAAGCCTGCGGTCTCGTTTGAATTGAATGCGTATGAGGGGCTGATAGTCTTCCCGGAGGAATTGGAGATGTTCACCGGCTCTGCCACAATCACTTCCCTTGGAATGGTGGAGGAGGATCCGGAGCCGGTCTGCTATCTGCTGGAGCCGGAGCCCGACGAGGTAGCTATTTTTTCCGTCGGTGAGTGGCTGATAATGCCTATGTATTCCTTGCAGTAGAGATTGACTATCCGGGAAGCTAATCGTAGAATGTATTGCTGCGCCCGGAGGGGCGCTATTCTTTGGTGTGTGAATAAACATGAAGGCTGTTGTTGAACTCGGAGGCAAGCAGTACCTTATCGAGCCGGGAACCATCTTCCTCGCCGACAAGGTCGCTGCCGAGAAGGGCACGAAATACACGACCGACCGGGTGCTGGTGCTCCTGGACGGCGACGATGTCGTGCTCGGGCGACCCTATGTCGAGGACGCGCTTGTAACCTTCACCGTCCTCGACCAGACCAAGCGGAACAAGGTTATTGTGCAGAAGTTCCGCCCTAAGAAAGGCTACCTGAGAACTCGCGGGCATCGACAGCAGGCGAGCCAGCTGCAAGTGGATATCATCGAGGGCGCGGGCAGGCGCGACGAGCGTACAGTCGATGAGAAGAAAAAGGCACCGAAGAAGAAAGCCGCGAGTAAGGTCGGGGAAAAGAAGAAGGCCGAGAAGATCGAAGTGAAGGACAAGGAGCCTGAGGAGAAAGCGGCCAAGGCTCCAAAGAAAGTCGCCGGGAAAGCACCAAAGAAAGAAACGAAAAAGGCGTCAGCGAAAGGTGCCAAGAAGGAACCGAAAAAGACCGAGAAGAAGACCGCAAAGAAGTCCACGAAGCCGGGGAGGACGAAGAAGGACTCGGACTAGCGGGACTTATGTGATACTATTGGAGTACTGAGATGTCATCTCGCCGCTTGAAACGCAAACGGCGCAAATCCGCCAGTTTTCTGCCCAATCGAGAGTTCGTCAGGATCAAGGAAGAATTGGCCCGGACGAGCATCCTCGAGGCCGCCATGGCGGAAATCAAATTGGCAGACAAGATCGCCGATCAGCGCCTGGAGAGAAAGCGCGCAAAGGCGCAGAAGCGGGCTGATGCCATTGTTGATCGGTATATCGATGTCAAAGAAGGCAAAAAGCTGCGGACCGCCCGCCTGAAAAGGGGCGTGGAGCAGCTTGCAAAAACGGCCTTCGGTCGTCAGGCGCTTCTCAAGGCCTGCGAAAAAAAGGGCATCGATATCAATACATACGCCGAGATGCTCAAGATCAGTGCGAAAGTCGGTAGGTGGATGTGATGCGTTATGGCACATAAGAAAGGTCAGGGATCAAGTTCAAACGGACGCGACAGCTTCTCCAAAAGGCTGGGGCTGAAATGCGGCGACGGAGAGAGCGTCACGGCCGGCAACATCATCATGAGGCAGCGTGGATACCGCATCAAGGCCGGCGCAGGCGTCGGTGTGGGAAGAGACTACACACTGTATGCCAAGCGCGACGGCATCCTGAGGTTCCGCGATCGCGGTGCGATGGGAAAAGTCGCGACTGTGGTTGACGGCTGATGTTGTCGAGTCGCTGACGAACAGATATTCATTTGCCTCTCTTTTGGACCCCGCTGGAAACAGTCGGGTCTTTTTTTGCCCTTATTGCTGCTATTGAATCAGAGTAGCGCGCGTAAGCGAGCGTGCGGGGCGCTCTAATTGCCAACCGGACAAAATCGTGGAAACAAGGCCAATTGCTGATTTTCTTGGTAAAGTCACCCGCTCGCTTGCTTACGCGCGCGACTCTGATCCTGAATGTGCCATGGCTTTCCTGCGCGTGCTAATATGTAGTATGTGCTGCATTTGCGGCATTCATCATGTTCGTTGACGAAGTCGACATAACCGTTCGGGCCGGCAGGGGCGGCGACGGATGCATGGCCTTCCTCAGGGAGAAATACCGTCCGATGGGCGGACCCGCGGGCGGCGACGGCGGTCGCGGCGGCAGCATCGTCCTCCAGGCCCATCCCGGACTGCGCACGCTCGCCGATTTCAGGGGACGCAGTGTCCTCGTGGCAAAGAACGGTCAGCCCGGCGAAGGCAAGAGCCGCAAAGGCAGGAGCGCAAGGAACCTTGTCATCGAGGTGCCGGTCGGGACAATTGTCCGCGATCGCGATACCGGCGATATCCTCGGTGACCTTACAAAACCGTGGCAGAAGCTCACGGTGGCGAAGGGCGGCAAAGGCGGTCGCGGGAACGCCAGATTCGCCACGCCCACTGATCGAGCGCCGCGAAAGGCCGAGCGGGGCGAGCCGGGCGAAACCCGGGAACTGACCCTCGAATTGAGGCTTCTTGCCGACGTCGGCCTCGTGGGACTTCCGAACGCGGGCAAGAGCACACTGATAGGCGCTGTCAGCACGGTGCGACCCAAGGTCGCCGATTATCCTTTCACAACCTTGTTGCCCTCGGTCGGAGTGGTCCGGTTGGGCGATTTCGCGAGCTTCACCATGGCCGACATACCCGGCCTGATCGAGTTCGCCCACCGGGGCAAGGGCCTTGGGCATCAATTCCTGAGACACATCAGCAGAACGAGCGTGATCTGTCACCTGATCGAAATTCCGCTCTACGCTGAAGGTGCTGAGGCACGCTTTGCGGCCATGGTCCACGCTTACGGGACCATCCGGGGTGAGTT
This sequence comes from uncultured Planctomycetota bacterium, assembly GCA_964387135.1. Lineage (GTDB taxonomy): Bacteria > JAJVIF01 > JAJVIF01 > JAPKYR01 > JAPKYR01 > CAYLVL01. The sequence goes on along the minus strand of CAYLVL010000338.1, from coordinate 675 downwards.
GGAAGCATACGATGCCGAGCTTGCGTCGAAGCCGGAGATCGTCTGCTGGACCAAGGCGGATATCCTGCCGGAGGACGACCTTGACTCCTTTGATGGCAGCTATCGGGACAGGTTCGTGAAGACCACAGGCTGTCCGGGACCTGTCATAGTCATCAGTTCGGTAAGCGGTTACGGAATCAGCGTGCTCCTTGCGAAACTCGCGGAGATGCTGGATATCGATCTTCGGAGTGGACGATCCGCCGAAGAGCCGCAGGAGTACATCGACGGCGAGCCGCCGGAAGGCCTGCCGGCAAGTGAGCTGTCGATGGAAAACATCCCCGGGGAGTGAGTCTGAACCACACTATGACCGACATGGTCGAAAATGCGGCCAACGAAATCGGCCTTCTCGGAGGGACATTCGATCCTATCCATATCGGCCATATCGCGATCGCCGAAGCTGTCAGGGACCGCTATTCACTCCGCTCGGTCTACCTCGTGCCCGCCCACACGAACCCGCTCAGGCTGGATCACAGGATCGTCGCGTCGCCGGACGACAGGCTCATCATGGCGACACTCGCTGCCCGGGACGCTCCCTGGCTGATTGTCGATCCGGTTGAGATAGAGCGTGGAATCGCGTCGGGCGCGCCAAGCTACACGATAGACACAATCACCTACTTCCGCGACCGGTTTCCTGAT
>CAYLVL010000337.1:0-3493 GCA_964387135.1 uncultured Planctomycetota bacterium | reverse complement strand
CTGCCTTACTCCCGGCTCGTCGCAGCGATTCGGGCTGCCCGTCGGCGGGTGAATCTCGATATGCAGCGTCTGCCCGACTATCAGCGTCTCCCAGCTCTCCTCTTCCGCGACGGCTGGATCGAGCATGTGCACGTACGCCGTCTCGTTTCCGATCTGGTCGATGACGATGAGGTAGCCGTCGATAACGGTCGAATGGATCGCGGTCATGGTTCCGAACACATCGCGAATCACCGGACGGCCGTCGTCGATGAATTCCCTGATCGTGTCCATGTCCGACGGGTCCCCATCGTCGAACATCCCCGCCGCGTACGGTACCGATCTTGCGGTTCCCGCACCCGCCCGGTAAAGCCATTCGAGGGCAAGGCAGATATCGGTCTCCAGGAACGCCTCGTCATGGCCGAGGTCCATGAACGGATCGCCGATATGGCCCGAGTTGCGCGCGCTCTCCGACGCGCTTCCCGCTTCCTCGAAGATGTAGTAGCTGATCCGATCCTGGCTGAGCGTGCATCCGCCGAGGGCCGCGATCATCGCGATGCACGCCCTTGCGCAGTAGGCATCCCGATGCCCGCCTGAAAATCCGCTCGATGTCGGATGCGGATTCTCCCAGCAGTGATCGCCCGTCATCGGGCATCCGTCAAGGCACACCATGTGGGTGTCCTTTGTCTGCCGTATGTGCGGGCAGCCCAGGATGCGATAGTCACCGAGGCTTTCTCCGCCACCGAGTGGAAAATCGGGAGGTCCGCCGCTCTTAGTCTCGGGCATCTTCTCGACAAGCCCTATGACCTCCTCAAGATCGTAAGGCGCCATCGAGAAACGCTGAGTCCTGCTCCATCCTGAATCTTCTGCCGCGTTGCCTTTTACGCGCCAGCAATATTCACCCGCCGGGAGATCATCGACGAGAAGGAAATACTCCCCAACCGACCTGTCCATCACGATATCGCTGAATCCCTCGTCCAGCGCCACCTGGAACGTCAGCCCCTCGCTGTCATCCAGCCCCAATGCCGCAAGATGGAAATCGGATGCCTTGCGCGCCCCGTCCACCGGGAGGAGAACGACATCGTCCCACACGCTTTGAACCGGAGTTGAATCGAAGTCCGGCGGGATTTTCTCTATCGGCTGCGCTCCTGTTGTCAGACACAGCGAAATGAAGGCGATCAGAATGATGTATGTTCTATGCATCGAATCTCTCCTGTCTCAAATCCCCGGCCTTATGGCACTCGTTCACTGCTGATCGCCGGGATTGATCAGTTCAACCCATACTTCCCCGTCCGACGGCCACGGGCTGATCTCGTTCAGAATCAGCGTGCCCTGCTCCTGTACCTGATCTGTCTGCTGGCTTTTTTGTGACGGGAATCCCCCGCAGATGAGGAATATCCCGGAGACAAGCAAGAGAAAGATGAAGGCGCGGCGCATGCTCTCGCTTCCTGTCTCGACGCCGTGATCGCCCCCGTTTGCTCGCCTGTTCTGCCTTGCCGACCTACTCGGGTAGCGTTACCCATATCTCCCACTCGACCAGTTGCGTGCATCCCGGGGTCACCGGTACACCGGCTTCCAGGAACGGCTCCCATGTTCCCCTGAATACCGATCCGCCATTCTCGGCCTCTTCCGGCCTGCCTATGGGCCATTCGAGATTGCCTCCGAGATAGTAGTAGTACGGGAGAATCTGCTCGATCGGGATCGGGAGCCATGGGGCGGTGCTGGTTAACGTGTACGAAGTCGTTCTTGGGTTGACGTCCGTGAGGAGGTGGTACTCTCCTGCAGGATCGTCCGGTCTCAGCAGCCTCGCCTTTCCCTCATTGGTGCCGCTGTCGTGAGCCGTCATGCGATATCCGTTGTCCTCCACAAGCACGATATCCGCGTTCCACCGATGGGTGTGCAGGAGCTGGTCCGAGTCGAGCGGCTGATCAACTTCGATTATGATTTCTTCCTTCCAGTCAAGACAGAATGTCCCGCCAGGAAACGCGACATTGTATAGATAGTGGTCGCTGAAATATCCCCTGTAACATTCCGTACTGATGACGGTGAAATCGTCGCCCCTGATGAAACAGTCCGATTCCTGCCCGCCCGCATCGAAGAACCCGTTATGGTTGGTATCTTCGCAGCCGTCCGAGACGCCGCTGTCGTCCGGCCAGTCGTTATCCGGGTCCATCTCCTTCCACGCGCCGTCCCCGTCGATATCAGGCTCACGGGGGCTGTAGGAGCCGTCCGGCTTGAAAACATAACCGATGATATCCTGCATGTCCTCGATGCCGTCGTCATCGCTGTCCCTGTCGTTCGGATCGGTATGGAATCGCTTCTCCTCGTCGAAATCGATAAGCCCGTCATGATCGGAATCCAGGTACATTTCCAGCTCATCGTTACGAACGGGCCGACCCGTGGTCGGGGGGAAAGTGAAGTATTTGAATTCCGCCGGTTGACTGTCGAACCTGATCCAGCTCACATCGTTTGGCGATCCGGGATCGAATACCTTGATCCACGGCACCTCATTTCCGTTCTCGTCGAGGAGAATCGCGCATCCCGCGACCATCGTCGAGTGATCGTCGGAGTGCCTCAGGACAGCGCGATCGTCCAGGATGAACTCGCGGATGCTGTCCATGTCGCTTCGGTCAAGATCGTCGAATACTTGGGAGTGGTAGGTGACGCTCCTGACCGCGCTTACGGGCTGATTGTAGATCCACGCCAGAGCGAGCCTGCAATCGGCTTCATAGGTACCCTCACCGTGCTTGCCGACATCGTAGTACGGATCGTTGAGGTGCCCGGCTTCGGTCGCTGCAATCGCAGCCGTTCCCGCTTCCTGGAAAAGGTAGTACGTGATCCGGTCCTGACTGAGAGAGCATCCCCCCGTCTGCGCGACCATCGCAAGGCTCGCGCGGGTGCAGTAATTGCTGCCGTGCACGCAGTCGGTTGCCGTACCGTGCCCCGCGCACCACCGGCAGTGTCCGTTCATGGGGCAGCCGTTGATGCACACCATCCCCGAGTCCTTGTTCTGGTAGATGTGCGTGCAGGGAATCACATGCCATGTGAGTCGAAGCCATTTGCTCTGACCACCCTTGTGCTCGGCGAGGCGTGTGATCCCGGGATCGGCTTGCGATTGCTGATCCTCCGCCCAGGGAAGCTCGTCTATGTCAAACGGCTCCCTTGTGAACCCCCTGGCCTCGCTCCATTCGCCGACCTCACCCGCGTTGCCTCGTACCCGCCAGTAGTATGTGCCTGCTTCGAGATTCTCGATCCTCAGGGAGAATTCCTCCACCGTCTCTTCGAGAACGATGTCCGTAAACGACTGATCCAGGGCGATCTGGAACGTGATCGTTGTCGCCCAATCAAGTCCGGTGGCATACAGTGTGAAATCCGACGCCAGATGCGCGCCGTCCTCTGGTGATAATCGCTCGGGGCCCGGCGGCGGATTCGGCTCGCCGCGGCTGGCGGCATCCGCACCTCTCTGAAGCCAGTGCTCCGACCCCACTCCCAACGTCCCCCGCAATCTCAACACGAC
>CAYLVL010000336.1:0-3509 GCA_964387135.1 uncultured Planctomycetota bacterium | reverse complement strand
GGTCCTCGAAACTCCCGCCTCCCCGACCGATGATTATCAGGTCAAGGCCCCTGCGGCCCTCCTGTCTTTCGATTTTATCCCACATCTCCAGGAGATCAATCGCGGCGACGAGGCTCTCCGGGGCATTCTCGCCCTGGACCAGCGAGGGGGACAGGATCACCGACACATACGGCGCCCGCTCGCCGAGAATGCGAACCATGTCCCGTATCGCGGCACCGTCCCTGCTCGTAACAATTCCGATCAGTCGCGGGAATGCGGGCAGCCTGCGTTTTATCTCCTCGTCGAAAAGACCTTCCTCCGCAAGCCTCCTGCGTGTGTCCTCGAACTTGAGCCAAAGCGCCCCCATACCCACATCGCGAAGATCATCAACGATGAGCTGGTAGGAGCCTCCCGCCTCCCAGACGTTGATCCTGCCGGTGGCGATAACCTCGCGTCCGTCGGCAGGCTTGATCTTGAGCCTCTCGGCGGACGATTTGAACGCGACACACTTGAGGTAGCATTTGGCATCCTTCAACCCGAAATACACGTGCCCCGCCCGGGATGTCGACAGGTTGGTGATCTCGCCGCGAACGGAGATATGCATGAACGCCGGATCGCTCTCGACAAGAATCTTGATTCGGCTGGTGACCTGGCTGACCGTCCATACCCGCTCGGCCGTAAGATCGAGCGGGTCGGGCTCCATTTCCGACTCGTGCGGATGCATACGGGCAAATAGTAACACCAAGCACGCCCGACAATCGACCGTGCGAAGGCTACAATTTCATTTCGTGCCGCGATTTCGCCGCCTTTAGAAGGTTATCGAACAGGCAGGCGGTTGTCACAGGTCCCACCCCTCCGGGAACCGGCGTGTAGGCCGAGGCCATGGACTTGATGCTCTCCGAGTCGACATCCCCGCACAGGTTCCCATCCTCATCCACATTGATACCGACATCTATGATCGTGGCGCTTGGACGGACGAATTTGGGATCAATCATGCGCGGTTTGCCTGTCGCGCTTATAAGAATTTCCGCCCTCTTGCAGACGGCAGCCAGTCCCTGCGTCCGCGAGTGGCACCATGTTACGGTAGCGTGCCGGCCAAGGACCAGGATTCCCAGCGGTTTGCCGACCACAAGACTTCTGCCGACAATCACGACTTCCAAACCGGCAAGACCGTAGCCGTAATAGTCAAGTATCTCGATTACCGCTCTTGCAGTCGGCGGTACAAGAGCCTCCCTCGATCCCCTGAACAGCAGGCCCGACTGGTAGGGAGTTATCCCATCGACATCCTTGGTATGATCCACAATCCCGCCGACATCTTCCGTATTCACACCCTCGGGCAGCGGAGCCTGAACGAGAATCCCGTCCACCGTCGAGTCCTCATTGAGCCGGTGGATCTCCTTTCGGATCTGCTCGAGGTCGGCATCGGGACTGACGGGGACCTCGCTGATCTCCGCTTCAACCTTCTTCGAGTTGTAGCGTATGGTTCTCAGGTAGCTTTCGGCGGCCTCGTCGGCGGAAGCCAGAACCGCGAGCCTGGGCGGTCGCCCATGCTTCTTCGCGAACGCCTGGTTGCGCTCCAATGCTTCTTCGTTGATTCCCCGCGCCACCGGTCTGCCGAGCAGAACTCTCGCGTCAGTCATGAACTTGAATCTCCTCCGTGCGCCGGATGGTAACATATGAACCCGACGCCCGGCCAATTCCGGGAGTATAAAATCCCCCGCCCGGGCGGGGGACTGTTTATGCAGGTTTCATTGACGATCGATTACCAGCCGGTAGGCGGCAGGAAGAGGGTATATATCCTTCCCGGGCTCGTTGGGAACAGCACAAGGGAGCGATCCGCCGGGTCGGCAAGGTTGTTGAGCGCCATGCACGACATCGGGCTGCCCAGCGACGCCCAGGCCAGGTCCTGGCACCAGGCATCGAATTTGACCAGCTTGGTGGCGCCCGAATTCAGGTTGGCAAAGACCAGAACGCGACACCTCGCATCCAGCTCGCCGTCCACATGATCGATAACCATGTCACCGCCAATCAGTTTTCTTGTGCCCTCAACTTCGGTCGGTGTTACCGATTCACCGAAAATGTTGCTGATGGAGTACTTCTCGACATACGCGGGCGGTGTCTGGGTCAGGTCAAACACATCGATCGACCCGTAGTACCGTCCGTGATAAAGGTACAGGAGGTTGTAGTAGCTGTTTATTCCGAGTCCAAGAGGCTTTGGTTCCACGCCGAGATAGTCCGACAGATCGATCTGGGATGCGGGATCGGCGGTATAGTCAAACGCCGAGCCCTGCGAGACATAGTCATACCTTTCCAGGAAAATACCCTGGTTACCTCTATGCCCGACGAACCACACATCGCCATTCTCGGGATCAACGGTCAGACATACGGGTTCATTGATTCCGTCCTCACCGTCACCCAGCTCGTACTCTTTCAGGTACTCGCCCGCCGAATTGTAAACGAGCAAATTGTCGCGGTCAGCGGTTGTGACCACAAGCACGTGGCCGTTGAATTCGTTGCCCTGGAGCACTGTAGCGTTACCCGCGGCACTGCCCTCTCGCTGAATCAACGTCGTGGCATAGACATCTCCTCCGGATCGCCCGATAGGCGCGACCTGGATATGCTCGTTGCTGCCGATGATTCCGCCGTCAAACAACATGCCTCCCGCTCCACCCGTCTTTATGGGCATGAAGCTACAGTCAAGATGGGTGTTGGGCTGGGATCCCTGTAGCTGGAATGAGCCCGCATACTCGCTATGGATAGCGGTGTTCGTGTAGCAGTAGGGCGGCATGACCTCCACCACCTCAAGCTGGAACATCATGTATGCGGTCAGCGGCTCCCCGTCGACCCAGTTATCGTCCTTGTCCGGCACCTGGATCGAGAACAGTGCCGGGTAGGTTCCGGGGGTCGTCTGTTTCTCGTTCTCGACTGCTATCTCGTAGGTGTAGGTGCTGGCGTTACCGCCACCGGTCCAGGGATGTTTCAGGCCAAGGAAGATGTCAGGCGCCTCCAGGCTCACTGCCTGGGAGTCAGAAACATAGGCACCCAGCTGCCAGTCGTCCACCTGGATCCTGAGGTTCGCGGATCCTCCCGCCCAGTCGTTAAGGGCGCACTGAAGCTCTCCGTCGTAGGCGGTCAATTGTATGCTGTGCGGCTCGAGCGAGTTGGCTTTCCTCGGGAAGCTGTTCGGGATGTTCTCGGGCGGCGCGTTGGCGTCCACAATCCGCATGCTGCTCAGGGTCCACCCACCGAGATTTTCGCCCTGGTCGCCGTCCTCGGTAAGGAAAGCGAACATCACGTAGAAGAAGTCGCTGTCAAGGGCATTAAGGGCGGGCGACAGATCGAAAACATCGTCCTCAGACGGATAGTAATCGTTGATCCACCAGTTGACGCCGAGCGGATAGCCGATCGAATCGTAAGGATGATTCTCGGCACTCACCTGGATCGCCGTCAGGTAGTTCATGTCGGAAGTGACGAAGACGCCGCAGTAATCGGATTTCGGGGAGACATCGAGTTCGATGGTTTGATTCAGG
>CAYLVL010000335.1:0-3534 GCA_964387135.1 uncultured Planctomycetota bacterium | reverse complement strand
TAGGTTTTGCTGCCCCATCTCTCCACGGTTCCCGAAGAGCTGCCGCCGAATCCGCCGAATCCGCCCTCGTCCTGATCGGTTCCGGAGGGTGGAATTCCATATGCCCAGAGCCTGTAGCCGCGGATGAACTGGTTCTCCGAGTGCCGTATGTAGTAGGTGTCGGGGAGATACCTGTCGATCTCGCGAAAGAACAGCCTGGTGGGCTCCTCGGTGTGAACGGGGTAGAAGCCCATGTCGCGATAGTAAAGCTCGAAGGCCTCCTGGATCACCTTGAGGCCCTTGACCGCGCCGGTTTCGAGAACCACCTTCTCGACCTTCCTGGCAGCCGGGATGGCGAGCACGGTGAGCACCCCGATGATACCGATGACGGTAAGCACTTCAATCAGGGTGAATCCTCGCTGTCTGCGTACATATATGTTCATCACGCTCAGTCCTTGATGCCGTCGCTCAGTAGATAGTGACCGGCCTGTCCCAGATATCGCCGTAGTCACGCACAATGCCGTCACTCACGATCATGAAAGTCTTAAGTTCCATTCCCCTCTCAAGCGGCCATGCAATGATGGAATAATTCTGCGGATAATCGCCGATGTTCACGAGCTGGATCGAATAGCCCTTGATGAAATAGCCTCGACGCCCGGAAAGACGCTGGTAGGCCTTGTGATCGATGGCATCGACCTTCCTGAGGTCATGCCACTGGTCATGTCCCGAAGTGTAGTAACCGTAAACGTCGTAGTACATCTCCTCCGCCTCGCTCAGCGACTTGAGACCCGCGATGGCTCCGGTCTCGAGGGCGTTGCGCCTCGCGTGCTGGAGGTTCGGGATGGCCATGACCGCCAGGAGGGAGATCAGGCCCACGGCGAGCATGATCTCGACAAGGGTGTAGCCTCGTCCGGGTTCCTCGGGCGATCCTCGGGATTGATCCGTATCCGCCATTTTCCTCATTTTTCGTTCCTTAACCGCCGCTTTGAAGCCGGTGCAGGAATCTAGTATTCCTGGATGATTCTGCCGGTTACCTCGAGTCCCTCCCTTACCGGCGGGACTTGCAGCAGGTTATCAGGTCTGCCCTGTCCGGTAATGAACAGGTTTATGTTGAACGTGCGAAGCCCCATACGATTATAGCCGACCGGAACAGCATCGACCTTGTAGTAGAGCGAGTTGGGGCTGTTCGGCACGTAGAACGCAAGCGAATATCGATCGATGAACGGAAGCACGCTGGATTTGCTGACCGGGTCGGCGTTCTCGAACTTGAAGACGGTCGAGTAGCCTCTGGGCAGGTAGTTGGCTTCAACGAGCTCCATGAAATTCCCGAACCGGCCGTACTCGGAAAAATACCTGCTCTCGGCATGCGAGATCCTTCTGAGCCGCGCGATCGCATTGTCCTCGTACACGGCCCGTCTGGCCTGCATGTAGGAGGGAAGCGCGAACGCGAAGATCAGGCCGATGATGAAACACACCGAGAGGATCTCGATAAGCGTCCAGCCGTGTTGTCTCTCAGTTTCCTGCATACAGCTTCCGATTCGCTCCGCCTACAGGCTCAGAAAACCGGCCTGTCGGTCTTAAGCCACTTGACCACTCCGTCTTCCTCAACGTACATCGCTCTCAGGTACGATATGCCGCCCAGCGGAACCCATCGCGGGTACCATAGATGTTTCTGATCCAGAACGGGCTCCGCGATTATCTCGTACCCGCCTTCCTCTTCATCGAGCTCGAACTCCAGCGTGTATTCCGGGATGTAGACGGGCCTTCGATAATGCAGAGGCTCGTCGTCCTCGTAGATGTAGTCGTAATCGATGTAGCCCTGCTCCCTGAGAGTCTCGAAATCCGCGTAAACACCGAACTCGCGGAAATACATCCTCTCGTACACCGCGAGCTGCGCAAGCTTGTGGGCCGCGAGTTTCTCCTTGCCCCGCCACTTCGCCTCCATGTACTGGATCGTGCCGTAGGTGACCAGGATGCCGACAATGGTCGCCACAATGAGCACCTCCATCAGAGTGTAGCCCTTCGATCCGAGTATTTCCTTCAGTCCGCGTTTCATACGCATATACCCTCCATGCTCATCGCGGCTGCAACCACAACATATCATGGAAATAAACCTCGCCGTCCTCCTGCACGTAGTAGGTCCGCAGGCCAAGGGAGTTGTACAGCGGCACGGCCCTTATCAGGAACCTGTCATCGTCCATCTTGACCTCTTCGTTCGCGCCTAACCCGAACTCCTTGAGATCGGCCTCGGTAGCCACGAAGTCAAGCCTGTAATACGGCACGAACGCGTTGACCGTATGGCGTCTCTCGTCGTCCTCATCCCATATCTCAGCGATCAGTCCCGCATTCTGGAGATCGAAGAAATTGCCGTACACGCCCTCCGGATTGACCGTCGGATCGTTCGTGTAGCGATAGATGTTTTCGAGCCTGGCAAGCTCCTTCAGGCGCTGCACCGCGGTCTCCTCGACGGCATAGCGCTTGTAGTTGCGAATCATGCCCTGGGTCATGAGGACCACGATGGCCACGATCGCGGTAACGCCAAGAATCTCGATCAGTGTATAACCCGTCTGACGCGGTCTCTCCGGCAGCGGGGGCAGTTCCTGTTTTTCGAAATATAACTCCATACCCGTCTCAAAGACTTTTCATAACCTACATGTCGGGCCATGCCTTGGCGAAGAAATCGGACTGCACATCGTCGAAGTCGCCCGGAGGCTCCTTGACCCCGAGATTCGGGTTGCGCAGGCCCGCTTCGTAAATCCTCTGTATGGTCGAGCCTCCGACCGTTATGCTGAGGGTCATGGTGATGTACTGGATTTCCGCAATCCGGTCGGTGAATTCGCGGTTCTCGTCCAGGTAGCCGAACTCAAGATTGGCGATGCCCGAGCTTAGAATACTGGTCCCGTTGTCGGCACCACTCTCGGTAATGACCGTTCTCACAAGATAGGTTTCATCGGATGATCCCCAGACCGCGGTGGAGTACCGCACCCAGACTTCCTCATCGTTGGGGCCCGGAAAACCCAGGATGAGATAAAACGGGTTCGTTGTCTCACGCGGTATATCAGCGCCGGAGTCCGGATCCTCAACAAGGTCGTTGAAAAACCACGTGGCCGCGTGGACGTCGGTCATGAACTGGTTCATCGCGCGCTGATGTCCGAACTCAACGCTATGGGTGTCGGCGACCGTGTGCAGAGTGTCGAGCCCCTCAATCAGGCCGACCACAACGCCTACAGTGATGAGTGCCGTAAGTCCGACCACAATAACGCTCTCGAGGAGAGTGAAACCTCTCTCTCTCGAACGCTCGAGTATTTTCATTCGGTCCAGTAGCATCACGGACTCACTCCATCAAGCCCGCCCCATCTGACTTCCACATCCGCGACCTCGAAGCCCCCATAGCCGCTGTCGTACGAGTTGCCCGAGTCGTTGCTCACGAAATGAATAACGAAGGTGTCGCCGGGAACCCATCCCGGAGTACTGTTGCGAAGATCGTTTCCGCTGTACGGGCCATATTGGACGACTCCCAGGCTGTCCTCGATCTCGACCGTATCCCCGGCTTCG
>CAYLVL010000334.1:0-3553 GCA_964387135.1 uncultured Planctomycetota bacterium | reverse complement strand
GTCGGGATTGCCTGCATCGACAAGGAGCGCGTAAACAGGCGAGAACTCACCGAACCCGTCCGTATGCTCGACCCATGTCGTTCCGTCATCGTGACTTATCGCGACTCCATGTACCAGCCCGCAGATTATTTCCTCGGGATTGTCGGGATGCACGACGACGCGATTAACCACATCGCCGGGCACGTCGATCTGCTCCCACGTATCGCCGCCGTCGGTCGAGCGCCACAGACCCCCGCCATCTGTCCCGACCCAGTAAGTATCGGCGTCGGTGTTGTCCTGTAGAAACGTCCTTACCGGCGCCTCCGGCCCGATTTTCTCATAGGTCATGCCACGGTTCTTTGTCACAAACAGCCCGTCCTCAGTGCCGACAAGAACATGGTTCGGGTCGTTGCGGTCCGGACAGACCGTATCGACATACCTGAACGGCTGCGGATCGCCGGGACGATCCCATGTCGCGCCGCCGTTCTCACTGAGGTAGAGCCCGTACGCTCCCGCAGCCCAGACAACCAGCGGATCCTCAGATCCGATACGCACATCCTGGATTTCAGCCATTTCCCAGCCGCCGCAGAGCTTCCAGTTGCGACCGCCGTCCGTGCTCGCCAGCACGCCGTTTCCGCAGGCGCAATAGACATACTTCCCATACGGCCCGACCTCGATGGCGCTGGTGATGATCTGCTCCCATGCCAGATGATTCCAGGTTTTTCCGCCGTCGGAACTTGAGTGGGGACCGGTGGTGAGGGAGCGATCGCCCACATTGGTGCCGGTGTAGAAGTAGATGGTGCACAAAAGCAGATCCTCGGTATTGTAGCCCTCCGGCGGCGGCACGAATGCAGGACGGACCGGAGCAGCCCCACCTGAGCCGTCTCCATTGCCTTCTTCAGGAACGGTGCATCCGAAGATCGCGATGGCGGTCAATGCGAGGATTAAAGCGATAAAGCAAACGTTTCTCATCCCGGGCTCCTTAAGCGGACGGTCGGTAATCGGATGGATTTTGCCACTTGCGGGGCCGCTAATCAAACGGATCGGCACCGCGGCAACAGGAGGGGGACATGTGCCGGTTTGCAGACCACTGAGCGAGGATGTAATATTAGGCCACTAGGAACAAGGAGTCTGACCACGAATGAAGGTCGCTGTAACATCAGTAGGTAAAGAACTCGACAGCGGGATAGACGAGCGATTCGGTCGTGCTCGCTATTTCGTAGTTGTGGAAACCGTTGAAGATAAAGTTGTCGATGTAATAGACAATCTTCAGAATCAGCACGCGCAGCACGGAGCCGGCGTGCAGTCGGCGCAGTCCGTTTTGGACGCGGGCGTGGAATGGCTTCTGACCGGCAATGTCGGTCCGAATGCGCATTCGATTCTCACACAGGGTGGAGTGAATGTCGGAACTGGCGCGACGGGCACGGTGCGCGATGCCATAGAGAAGCTCAAGAGCGGCGGTTTCGAATCCGCCCCGAAACCGACATCCCGGGGTCACATGCCCTGACCCATCCCGTCTCCCATTACCGATATGCAGATTGCGATGGCATCCGGCAAGGGAGGTACCGGCAAGACCACGGTGGCGGTGAATCTTGCCACCGTGCACGACGGACCGGTCTGTCTGCTCGACTGCGATGTCGAGGAGCCGAATGTCCACCTGTTCGTGAATCCCTCGATCAAGAAGAGCGACCGGGTCAGGATCCAGATTCCATCCTTCATCATGGAGCGCTGCAATTCATGCGGAGCCTGCCGGATTGCTTGCAGGTTCAACGCGATCGTGCTCATAAAGGGGAAACCGCTCCTTCTCAAGGAACTCTGTCACAGTTGCGGAGCGTGTGTTTATGCGTGCAAGGAAAACGCGATCGAGGAGATCGATCGGGAGATAGGAACCATCGAGATCGGTGATTGGGCGAATGGTCTTTTCGGGCACGGGAAGCTCGACATAGGTGAAGCAAGAAGCGAGCCGATCATCGAAGAGGTCAGGGCTCTTGGGAAGGCGCGCCCGAATGATGAGCTTGTCATTGTTGATGCGCCCCCGGGCACTTCCTGTCCCGTAATAGCGGCGGTGCGGGGGGTTGACTACGTTCTCCTCGTGACAGAGCCGACACCGTTCGGACTTCACGATCTCGAGGCAGCCCTCAACATGGTGAAAGCCCTCAAGATGGAAGCCGGAATCGTTATCAACCGGTGCGACATCGGCGATGACCGCGTGAGAGACTTCTGTCGGGAAAGGGGAGTGCCTGTCCTGGCTGAATTTCCTTTCGACAGGCGTATCGCCGAGACCTACTCGCGAGGCGAGATAGCATCGAACGTCCTTCCCGATATACGCGAAGGCTATCTTGAGCTCATGGGCAAGCTCCTATCGGGGGTGCGCGCATGAAGCAGCTCGCGGTGATAAGCGGCAAGGGGGGGACCGGCAAGACGACGCTTGCAGCGGCTTTCGCGCAGCTTGCACATCCCGCCGTGCTCGCCGACTGTGATGTCGACGCGTCCAACCTCCCGTTGCTGCTCGAGCCGATCGGGGAGACCACGTCGGAGCCGTACGTGGGCGGTTTCTATGCTGAAGTCGATGTCGATCTCTGCGAGAAATGCGGACAATGCAAGGCTGCGTGCAGATTTGATGCGATAGATTATGATCCGTCAGCACCCGATATCCCGGTGATCGACTTCTATGCCTGCGAGGGCTGCGGCCTGTGTGTGGATCTGTGTCCCGTCAATGCTATCCGTCTCGTGGACAGAGTGGCAGGGACGCTCTACGTGTCCAGAATGCGCTATGGCCCGATGATTCATGCGGAGCTGGGTATCGCCGAGGGCACAAGCGGGAAGCTTGTCTCAGTCGTGCGTAACCGGGCAAGGGAGTTGGCGGAGAAGGAAGGGTTGGAGCTGATCATCATCGACGGGTCTCCGGGGATCGGATGTCCGGTGATCGCGTCGGTGACCGGCACGGACGCGCTGGTTATCGTCACAGAGCCGAGTGTGTCCGGCCTTCACGATCTGGAGCGCGTGGCGGAGCTCGCAAACCATTTCGGAATCCCGGCGCTGGTTGTAGTTAACAAGTGGGACTTGAACGAGGAGATGGCGGGGCAGATCGAGGATACGGCGAAGGCGATAGGTGTGGATATTGCGGGGCGGATCCCGTTTGACCGGGCATTCGTTGACGCCATGGTCAACGCCAAAACGATTCTAGAATACAGCGAAGGCAGGGCCGCGGAGAGCGTCACCGAACTATGGCTCAAAATCCGTGAGCTTGCCGGGGTCGAAAGCCACTCCACCTAATCCACGCTGTTTTCGATTTCCCCGACAGCCTGAGAGGCGGCGGAGCTGATTCCCGGAGATGAATCCTCTTCAATATCCCTGAGAATCGGCAGCACGTCCTGAGCATCGGGCCCCATCTTCCTGACTATCTTTATCGCCTCAAGGATTTCTTCCATCTGCTCGGAGTTGAGATAGTCGGTGATAATCCGAAGATGCTTATCCGGGTCGCAGCCGATTTTCACAAGCGCTCCTGCCGCATACAGTCGCGCGAAGGGATTCGGATCGTCGAGCGTTGCGAGAAGAACCGCCTCCGCTTCGG
>CAYLVL010000333.1:0-3555 GCA_964387135.1 uncultured Planctomycetota bacterium | reverse complement strand
CCGTTACCATCGTGGTGGAGGACCGGGAGACCCACGCCCAGGCCAATCAGGAGTCTACCTGCTTCCTGCATCCACCTTCTCCCCTCTCCGCTTCTTGTCAGTGCCCTTTCCCTCTTTGTCGAGCCGTCTACGGAATCCGAACCTCTGAATGGCCTTGATGCCCTCCTCGATCATCCAGTCCGGGGTGCTGGCGCCCGCCGTGACTCCTATGGTCTTCCTGCCGAGAAGCCAGCCCTTTCTCAGTTCCTCCGGGGTCTCGATGTGGTAGGTGTCGACTCCCCTGTCGCGGCAGATGTCGGTGAGCTTCCTTGTGTTGGAGGATTGACGTCCGCCGATGACGACCATCGCGTCAACCTCGTCCGCGATCGCCCGCGCCGCTTCCTGTCGCTTCGCGGTTGCATCGCAGATGGTATTTTTCACCACAAGGTCGGGGACCTGCCCCTCAAGCCGCTCAATGGCCTTGCGGAAGAATTCCGTGTTGAGAGTGGTCTGACAGATCACGCCGAGCTTCTCTGGAGGCTCGTGGAATACCGGGAGTTCGTCCAGGGAGCTAGCCACGATCGCCTCGCCTTCCGCGTATTCCATAAGTGCCTTCACTTCGGGATGGTCCTTAAGCCCGAGGATGAGGACCATGTAGCCGTCGTGATAGAGCCGGCTGGCCATACGCTGGGCCTTGACAACGAACTGGCAGGTGGCGTCGATCAGCTCGATGTCCATTTTCTCAAGAATCGCCATCTCACTCGGGCCGATACCGTGGCTCCTTATCACCACTCTTGAGCCCTGGGGGATGTCCTTGATGTTATCGGCCACCTGCACGCCGAGGGCTTCGAGCCCCTTAACTACCTGGGGATTATGGATAAGGGGGCCGTAGGTGTAGATAGGCCCGCCCTCCTCGGCGATCGCGCTCATGACCATGTTGAGAGCGCGCTCTACGCCCATGCAGAAGCCGGCCTCGTCTGCGACGAGGATCTCCATTTCCTGATCGGACCAGTCTGATGCCGAATTTTTGGCGATCATCGACGTATGGTGCCCCAATCGGCGACTATTCATAATTATACGCTCACACCAACCCGCCACAAAGCCCGACTGGCCCTCAGGTTCCGTCTCACTGTGTTATAATCCCAATTCACCTCGCCTGCAACAGATGGGCGGGCGGTTTGTAATGCATGCTCAACGCATCGAGGAGACGCACATGGCAGGTCAAGACCATCCCGAAAACGACCAGGAAAAGAAACCGAAATTCAAGATAATAAACCGGAGGAGGATCGATCCGGACGAGATCGAGGCGTCGGACGCTCCCCCGGAGGAGCCGCCGAAGAAAGCTGAAGTCAAGGAAAAAGCCGGGGAATCCGAGCCTTCAAGGGAACAGACGCCTCCAGAGGAAGCCCCGAAGGCTGCTGATGAGAAGCTCAAGGAAGAGCCTTCCAAAGAAAAGAAGAGCTACAGGAAGGGTGAGGATCCGCTCGAGTACCTCAACATCGTCGTTTCGTTCCTCCAGACACTCGTAAGCGTCGTCTGGGTGCATCTGGGGCTTGTCCCCCACCCGCAGACGCAACTGGTGGCCAAGAAACTGGAAGAGGCAAGGAAAGCTATCGATCTTTACGAGAAGCTCCTCAAGGAGGTCGATAAGGACCTGCCGCCCCAGCTCAAGGTGGAGCTGGAGCGCATCCTTCAGGAGATGAAGGTCAATTACGTCAATCAGTTGGGCTGAACCACTCATCCGTTTGGTGACTGAATGGCAGGAGTCCCTCATATCGCCATCCTGGGCCGCCCGAACGTCGGGAAAAGTACCCTTTTCAATCGCCTTGTCGGCAGACGGACGGCAATCGTGGACGCCACCCCCGGCATCACCCGCGACCGTATCGAGGGCGAATTCGAGTGGGACGGCAGGAGCTACATCGTGTCCGATCTCGCAGGCTGGGACGAGGACCCTTCCAATCCTTTCGCGGAGGAAACCGCCGCGCAGATCAGGCGGATCGCCGAAGAAGCTGACGTGATCGTGCTCATGGTCGACGGCCGGGACGGTCCGACGGCATGGGACAAGGCCCTTGTCGAGAAACTGAGGCATGTGCCGACGCCGGTGGTTCTGGCGGTCAACAAGTGCGACACTGTTCCGGCTTTCGAAAGGGCAAACGCATTCTGGGAATTGGGGATGGGGGAGCCGGTGCCGATATCGGCCACTCATAACCTTAACGTGGATGAGCTTCTTGATAGAATCGCACAAATCTCAGCCGATCTTCCGGACAGAGTCCGGGAAGATGAAGCGGAAGAGGACACGATCACGGTCGCGATCCTCGGTCGCCGGAATGCGGGCAAAAGCACCCTGTTCAACGCGCTTGTGAAGGACCATCGAGCGATTGTGAGCGACATCCCCGGCACCACGCGTGACGCGATAGACACGGCGGTCGAGATAGGGGGCACGAGATTCCTGTTCATCGATACGGCGGGTTTGAAGAAGCGATCCAGGGTGACGGACAGGGTCGACTTCTATGCAACTCGTCGCACCGAGACTGCGCTGAAAAGATGTCAGGTCGCCCTGCTGTTGATAGACTGCACCGAAGGCATGACCGATACCGATCTCAAGATCGCGGGCATGATTAAGAAGGCCGAACGTGCATGCGTGATTGCAGCGAGCAAGTGGGACGAGTCGGAGGACGCACCGGGCCACCGGGAGAAATTCGAACTACATGTGCGGCGGAAGGCGCATTTCTTTTCCCATGCCCCGGTGGTTTTCTCGTCCGGACTTCATGGGATGGGTATTGACGAGATCTATGCGAGCATCGTGAATGTGCACGAGCAGTATACGAAGCGCATCCCGACAAGCTCATGGAACCAGGCCCTGGACGAAGCAGTGACCTTCCGTCCGCCGCCAACCGTCAAGGGCAAGCGACTGAAGCTGAACTACATAACCCAGACCGGAATCTCGCCCCCTACCCTGACCGTTTTCGTGAATCAACCCGATTTTCTTCGTGAACAATACAAACGATACCTCGAGCGCATGTTCCGGAGGCGCTTCGGCTTCGCGGGGTCGCCGATTGTGCTGAACGTGAGGCGCAAGCGCACCCGGAAAGGCTCACCGGTATCGTAAGATCGGCCCGCTCATGGAAGAAACCAGCCACATACTCCCCATAACCCGCGCGGTGCTCATGATCGTGTTCTCCTACCTGATCGGCTCCATCCCGATGGGGCTGATCGTCTCACAGCTTATGGGCGGGATAGATATCCGCGAGCACGGCTCCGGCAATATCGGCCTGACCAACGTCATCCGCACGCTCGGATGGGGACCCGGCCTGGTCACGGGTGTTCTTGATTTTCTCAAGGGCTACCTGCCGGTATGGTTCGCAATGCATTCGTTCAGTCCGCAGAATTTCGGCGGGGTGATGACGATCTACGAGACCATCGTCATTATGGTCTCGGTCACGCTCATCATCGGGAATCTCTATTCCGTGTTTCTGCTATTCAAGGGGGGAAAGGGAGTCGCGACAGGATTCGGCGTGATGAGCGCGTTGATGGGATTCTATATTTTCATCCCGCTTGCGGTTTTCGGCCTCTTCC
>CAYLVL010000332.1:0-3558 GCA_964387135.1 uncultured Planctomycetota bacterium | reverse complement strand
AATCTAGACACAGAAAACGCGATTTGTCAAGCCTAATGGTATCAGGCTAAGTAAATCCTTAGTTAGTAGCCCTGCGAGCGAATCGCCGGCCCTAATTGGACTCCTTTTATGCCGTCCAAACCGTCACAGGGGGCTATTGAAGAAGTCTCGAGTCTCATGTGGGGCAGACTTTCCAGTCTGCCGTCTAATCAGGAATAAAGGGGCAGACCGGAAAGCCTGCGCCCACAATGGAATGCCCTTTTCAACAGAGCCGTACCCGGCTTGCATCTTTGCTTATCACTTCCCCGGCTTCAATGCTATACTGAGTGCGAATCACGCGGAGGACGCGATGACAAACGGACGTGGAGGACGGCATGGCTGGCGCGCATATCCTGGTCGTCGACGATGAAGAGCTCGTTCGATGGACTTTCGACACCGCTCTGAAGGAGGAGGGATACAGGGTCGATGCGGCGGAGAGGGGCGAGGACGCGCTCGAGAAGTTCGGCAAGCGCAAGTACGACCTTGTTATTCTCGACATCAAGCTGCCCGGCATCGACGGCGTTGAGGTACTGAAGAGAATTCGCGAGGCGGACAAGGACGCGCTGGTGATCATGATAACCGCGCATGGAGGCGTGGAAAGCGCGGTCGAGTGCATGAAACTGGGCGCGTTTCATTATGTTCAGAAGCCGTTCAAGATCGATGAAGTGAAGATGCTGGTCAGGCAGGCTTTGGAACTTGCCTCGTTGCGAATCCGAATCGACGATCATGTGGAGAAGCAGAAGGAGGAGTTCAGCTTCGAGGGGATAGTCGCGCAGAGCCCGGCGATGCAGAAGGTTTTCGAGGTGGCGACGAAGGTGGCGGCGCGGCCGACATCCACGCTGCTGATCCTCGGCGAGAGCGGTACCGGTAAGGGCATGCTGGCGAAGGCGATCCATTACGCGAGCCCGCTTTCAAAGCAGCCGTTCGTTGAGCTCAACTGCGCCGCGATTCCGGAGACTCTTCTCGAAAGCGAGCTTTTCGGCTACGAGCCGGGGGCGTTCACCGACGCGAAGAAGCGCAAGATCGGACTTGTCGAGAAGGCGCACAAGGGAACGCTGCTGCTCGATGAGATCGGCGATATGTCGCTTCCATTACAGGCGAAACTCTTGAAGGTGATCGAGGAGAAATGGTTCACACGATTGGGCGGCGACGAGCCGATATCGGTCGATGTCAGGTTCATCGCGGCGAGCAACAAGGATCTTACAGAGATGGTCAAGGAGCAGACGTTCAGAGAGGACCTCCTGTTTCGGCTGAACGTGATAACCATCACCCTGCCGCCTTTAAGGGATCGCGAGGACGACACCATCCTGCTCGCCAAGCATTTCATCCGCGAGCTTAACCAGGAGATGGGCAGGAACATCGAGCAGATCAGTCCCGATGCCGCCGCGGCGTTAAGGGCTTACCACTGGCCGGGCAACATCCGCGAGCTGAGGAATGTCATCGAGCGCGTCATGATCCTGGAGGAAGGCCCGACCATCGAGCTCGAAAATCTTCCGGCGAACATACAGGGCGATATCCAGCCCGGCGAGGGCAGGGAAGGTCCGATGACGCTCGAGGAGTTGGAAAAGGACTACATCCTGCGCATGCTGGACGCGAACGACGGCAACATCAGCCAGACCGCCAAGAGGCTGGGCATAAGCCGCCACACCATAATGCGCAAACTGGAGAAATGGGGCAGGGGTGGCGGTGGGGAGGGGGAGGGGTAGGGAAATCCTCAGGCACTCACGACACCGACGGTGGCTGGTCTTCCGGTTCGCCAAGCTCGTAGCCGATGGCGGTCACCCGCCGCGATGTCTGGTCGATCGGCTCTATTGCGGGGATTTCGTCCGCTCCTGTTGCCCCCAACTCCCTGAATTTTCTCGCCGACACCATAACGCGGCTCTCGAAAGATCCGATCGCTCGGTTAAAACTGGCAACACTCCTGTCGAGGTTCTTTCCGAGGTCCTCGAAGTGGCTCGCGAGAGTGGCCAGACGGTCGTATAACTGCCTCCCGAGCTCGCTTATCTGCTTGGCGTTCTCGGCAAGAGTTTCCTGACGCCACCCGTAGGCCACCGCTTTCAGGAGCGCGATAAGGGTGGTCGGGGTCGCGAGAATGACCTTCTTCCGGAACGCGTCCTCCAGCAGGTCCGGTTCTTCCTGGAGCGCTGCTCCAAGGAACTGCTCGCCGGGCATGAACAGCACGACAAACTCCGGAGCCTCATCAAACTGATCCCAGTACTCCTTGCGGCTGAGTTCCTGCACCCTGGTCTTGACTTGCCGGGCGTGCTCGACAAGTTTCGCGCCGCGAGCCTCGTCGGTTGTCGCCTCAACAGCCTCGACATACGCCTTCAGCGGAGCTTTGGCATCAACCACGATGCGTCGCTCGCTGGGGAGATTGACGATCATGTCCGGTCGAAGGCGGCCTTTCTCCGACTCGGTGGATTCCTGCTCGACGAAATCGCAGTGCTTGACCATCCCCGCCAGTTCCGCGACTCTCCTCAGCGTCATCTCGCCCCAGTGACCTCGAACCTGCGGAGCGGAAAGCGCGTGGACAAGCTTGGTTGTCTCGTCTCTAAGGCCTTTTTCGGAATCAATGAGCGCCTTGACCTGGTCCTGTAGACTGGTGTACTGCCCGGTTCGCTCCTTTGACATCTTCGCGAGCAGTTCCTGGTATCTGAGCAGATTCTCCTTCAGTGGCTGAACCAGTCTCTCGATCGCCTGCTCCCGCTCGGCGTGATCTTCTTTGGCTTTCGTGCGAAGCTGCTCAAGGGCATCATTGGACAGCAGCTTGAAGGCATTCGGAAGCCTTTCCTCGTCTTCCTCCATGGTCCGCAATCTGGCTTCTGCGGCAGCGCGTTTCTCGGATTCCGCCGTCACCGCCTTGTTGAGCTCGTCAATGCGCTGGTTCATCTGCCTGATTCTTTCATGGAGTTCCTTGTTCTCACGTTCGCCGGCTTCGAGCTTGCCCTGGACCTGAGCGGTTCGTGTCATGGCTACAAGCCACAGAATCGCACCGCCCACTATGAAGCCGATGATTCCTCCAATCAGCAAACCAGTCCACTCCATTGGTGCACCTCCCTTGTGTAACATGCCAAGGTTACCATAAACACCATGGTATAATCCCGCGCGATGCGCTCCTAATGCGACTGTGTTCCCTGACGGTTTCAAATACACGGTTCTCGCAATTATAGCGGGATTGATGCTTGCGGCATTTCAGTTGTCTCTGCACGCGCAGGAGGCGACGCTCGAGCTCGCGTCCGGCGACACCCTCACAATCGAGGGCGAGGATTTCGTGTTCGAGCAGGTGGTATCGGTCGTTCAGGGGGAGGAAGTGACCCAGGACCGGGCAATCTGGGAGGGAGGAGTCACCGCGACGGTGGTCTCCCGATTCGGGGAATTTGCCCTTGAAACCGAGCATGTAGAGGCGGTGTTCGCAGGGGCCGATGTAACGAGGCTGGAGGCGGGCCCGGACGTCCATTTCACCGGTCTCGAGGGCAGGGCGCTTTTCGAGTGCGCCGATGTGGTCATTGATTTCCCGACAGATAGCGAAGGCGGATTCTA
>CAYLVL010000331.1:0-3559 GCA_964387135.1 uncultured Planctomycetota bacterium | reverse complement strand
CAGGCTTGTGAGATGATTTGTGAGAGCAAGTCCCCAGCTCAGCCCGAGGAATGCGAACAGAATCCGTCGACGTTTGACCGATTGCCCTGTCCCCTCACCGACAATAAGAAGCTCGATAAGAACCCAGCCTGTAAGCGCGGTAAAAAGAAGATTGAGGGTATAGACTTCCGTTACGATCGAGAGTGACCAGACATCCGTCGCGAACGCGAGGACAAGTCCGGACGAGCATGCGGCCAGCGCGCGGAGATTCCGTGACATTCGAGCGAGAATGCCATCCGGCAGAAGACCGAAACTCGCCCAGAGCGCTCTCACTGTAACGGCCGCCGACATCGCTCCGAACAGCGCACTGAGGGCGTTCATGCGCCACGCGACCGATCCGAAGGGAACCAGTCTGCTCCAGATGAATCCGAGAATCGTAAAGAGAGGATAACCGGTCGGATGCGGTATGCCCAGAACATAGGCTGCGGTGATGAGATCGCCGGAATCTTCCGAGTGATGCGCCCAGCTTACGCCGGGGGACAGCGTGAGGAGATAGACCGCATAGACGACGAGGCCCACGACAATGGACAGCCAGAGAGGCAGTGGATCGCGATCCGATTGCGATTCGCAACCGACCGGTTCGGTCCCAGGCTTTCTCCTTGCACGTGCAGCCACGATCGGGATTGTACTTCCCTCAGGTCTGGAAAGTAAGACCCGTCCTGATCGCCGACATATGCTAAACTCTCGCCATGCTTCTCACGCGCCAGAGCCTGATGCTGCTCGCGCTGGCAACCGTCTGGATTCTCCTGACGGGACTCTGGTCGC
Organism: uncultured Planctomycetota bacterium; assembly: GCA_964387135.1. Lineage (GTDB taxonomy): Bacteria > JAJVIF01 > JAJVIF01 > JAPKYR01 > JAPKYR01 > CAYLVL01. The sequence goes on along the minus strand of CAYLVL010000331.1, from coordinate 2,755 downwards.
CGTTCATGACACTCTTCGTGCTGCACGTGGGGCTGGTTGTGCTTTTCATCCTTCTCGACTTCGTTTTCAGCCCGACAAGAGAGGACGTGGAGATCCAACGGACTTGCGAGGAGCGTCTCAGCCTTCTCGCCGACAATGCCGTGGCGGTAAGAATCACCAATCGATGGGATCGAGGGCTTGTCGGCGCGATGGTGGACGAGTATCCGGATCCCGGTCGGATCGAACCCGGAGTGCTGGATTTCTCGATCAAGCCGGGAGAGACGAAAAAGCTTGTGTATCACTACCGTCCCGAGAAGCGCGGGGATGTCGTGTTTCCCCGAGTGCACTTGAGGATTCGGGGACGTCTTGGATTCATCATTCGAAGGCTCGCGATCCCGCTCGAGACAAAGGCGCAGGTTTATCCCAACCTCGTCCAGACCAGGAAATGGGACCTTCTCGCGCGAAAGGGGGCGCTGTTCGCCGCCGGATTCAAGCCGATAGGGAGGTTCGGTCGGGGAACGGAGTTCAGCCAGCTCAGGGAATACCTGCCGGATGACGAGTTCCGCTTCATTGACTGGAAAGCAAGCGCGCGCAGGGGGAAGCTGGTGGTCAGAGAGTATGAGATTGAGCGGAGTCAGCCTCTGGCCCTGTTCATAGACTGCGGACGGCAGATGATCGGGAGGATCGACGAGCATACAAGGCTCGACTATGCAATCAATGCGGCGCTGATGCTCGCGTATGTTGCGATTCTTAAGGGCGACCAGGTGGGACTGGTGGCGTTCGGAGCGAAGATCCAGCACTATCTCGCGCCCAGACGGGGAGCCGCACAGCTCAACCGGATAATCGAGGCGCTCTATGACGCGCAGCCATCGGAGGTGGAGAGCGACTACGCGGGCGCATTCAGGAGATTCGTCGCGTCATGGCGAAAGCGCAGCCTCATCGCTATGTTCTCCGATGTCGTCGATCCAACGGCATCATCGGTGCTCCTCGCGCATTTGCCCTCGCTGCATCCGAGGCACCTTCCGCTCGCGGTCCTTCTCAAGGACCCGGAGCTGACCGCGATCGAGAAGCAGGTCCCGTCGAACCAGACCGAGCTTTATGAGAAAGCGGTCGCGTGCGATCTGGCGACCAGCAGGGAGCTTGCGGCAAGGCAGTTGAAACAGGCGGGGTGCCTTGTGGTGGATGTCGCGCCGCAGGACTTGACGGTCGCGGTTGTGAACGAGTATTTGAGATTGAAAGCAAGAAGCATGATATAGGCGTTGTAATCTCTGCGATCCCTGTTCAATCGCATCTAAATTGTCGGACTGCCAAGTATGCGGTATAATTTCCCTTGAGTCCCTATCCTCCGTGCAAAGCTGGTGACCCATAAAGATGAATTCCGATCGGTCTGGTATCCTCCGACTTGCAGCAGGGGCAATTCTCACCGCACTTGTCGTTATCGGATGCTCCAACGGCCGGCCTCCGGTTTCTCCCGACGCTCGTGATTACGATTTTTCGGGTACCGGCAACACGGCCACCGAAGACTTGAGCGATCTGAACGGCAACGTGCAGACGGGCATCCCCGGCCTTCCCGGCGCAGATCAGAAGATTGACTATATAGAGAACGAAGTGCTGGTTGTGCTTCACGACGACGCCGAGGAGCAGCTTGGGACCGCTTTCTTCGACGACCTGCCGCTTGAAATGCTCCGCACCAGACCCTTGAGATGGGGGACGATTCACGCTGTCAGGATCACGGACAATTCGACCGTCGAGAGTGCGGTTGAAGCCCTGAGAGCCGACTCGCGGGTTTGGATCGCGGAGCCGAACTACGTCCGCTACTTCGACGAGGTTCCGTACTGGCCGAACGATCCCATGTGGGAGGATGATGACGATCCGGGAACCGATCCGCGCGACAGTGTGTGGGAGCAATGGGGGCCGGCGAAGCTGGCGGCGGATGTTGTCTGGAACGAATCGATCGGGGACGAGAATGTCGTCGTGGCGATCCTGGACACCGGCATCCGCTACACGCACGAGGATCTCAACGACAGCCTCTGGATTAACGAGGATGAGGATCCTGACAATGGTATCGACGATGACGGCAACGGCTACATTGACGACTGGTGGGGATGGAACTGCTACCAGATGAACAACAACCCGAATGACGACGGCGCTTACGCGCACTATCACGGGACAGGTTGCGCGGGGGTTGTCGCGGCCCATCAGGACAACCAGGTCGGGCTGAGCGCGATAGCCCCGGGCGTGAAAGTCATGGCGGTGAAGGTTCTGTTCGCCAACAACTACACTTCGGACGAGACGATAGCTGAAGCTCTCAATTACGCAGCGGTTAACGAGGCGGACATATGCTCCATGTCGTTCGGCGACGACCAGTTGTCGGACATCATCGACCAGGCGATCAAGGACGCCTGGGATGATGGAAACGGCTGCCTGCTGATGGCGTCGGCGGGTAACAACAACAACCAGGCGCCGCATTACCCATCATGGTGCGAGGAAGTCATCTGCGTCGGCGCGACAATCCCCTGGTCGCGATACAACAACCCGGTGGATGAACGACGTATCCAGATCGGCTGGGAGGGCTGGTGGTGGGGAAGCTGCTACGGCGACAAGCTCAACATCATGGGCTTCGGCGAGAGATACTACAGCACGTACGGCTCCGGCGACAGCCAGTACTGGGACGGCGTTCATCGCCAGTTCTTCAACGGCACATCGTGCGCCTGCCCGTGCTCAGCGGCGGTCATGGCGCTGATCATGTCGTTCCATCCCGGTGAGACGAACCAAT
>CAYLVL010000330.1:0-3579 GCA_964387135.1 uncultured Planctomycetota bacterium | reverse complement strand
CCGAGGAGCTGGGAGCTGACGCGATCATTAACGTCCGTTTCATGACGACCAGTGTCATCGGCAGTGCCGCTGAGCTTTTGGCTTACGGCACAGCCGTTAAACTCAGTAATCCGGCCACCTGACGGACAAAGACGCCACTGAGCTGAAGTGGTTGTATGGAGTTACCCCTCACCACGGGAAGGCTAACGAACGCGTTCTATATACAGTCCCCCAGGCTTCAGTGTAAAAGCTCGGACTGCTTCAGTAAGAGGACTCCCTCTAGGCGGATGTCCCGTTCCGTTGGTCGCCGGTTTCCCGATTGATCCGAGCCGCGTAGGGTCTCATAATGACAAGCGAGGGGAGGGATAAAACGGATGCAGCTGACGCTCCGGGAGGCGCTCACCTTGGCAGAGCCCCTGCGCAAAGCCCACGTTGTGGCTGGGGAGGCTGGCCTTGATAACGTCGTCACCTCCGTCAACGTCATGGAGGTTCCGGATATCGTTGACTGGGTACACGCAGGGGAGCTTCTGGTTTCGACCCTCTACCCGTTGCGTGACGACAAAGCGGCTGTTGAGAGCTTGATCCCGCGGCTCGCTGAGAAGGGGCTCGCAGGCCTAGCCGTCACTCCGGAGTCGTACATCGATGAGCTCCCACCGGCGATGGTCGACGACGCGGATCGCCTCGGTTTCCCGCTGATAGAGCTCCCTCCGCGCGTTTCGTTCGTCGATATCATTCAGCCCCTCACCTCGAGGATCCTGGACCTCCAGGCGGATGAGCTGCGGCAGTCGGAAGCCATCCTACGTCGCTTTCTCGATCTCGTTCTCGTCGGAGGCGACTACTCGGATATCGCTCAGGTGATCAGCGAGGTCACCGGTCATCCGGTGACCATCGTGGATCGATTCCGGCGGATCCTCGGGCAGGGCGGGCGTATGGGTGAGTCCCTGGAAAAGATGATCATCGAGGAAGATCGTTCGGGTGAGAGGTACATCGGTTCAGGGTTCGACTTGGACGGGATTACGGATCAGCACACTGAACCCCCCCGACGCTCGCTGATTCGGTTGGAAGATACCACCATCCCCACCCTTGTGCAGCCGGTGGAGGTGAGCGGGACGCAGCTGGGGAGCATCGTCACCTGGGAGCATGAGGGGACGGACCTCGATTCCAGGGGACTGATGGCCATCCAGCATGGTGCCACGGTCGTGGCACTGAAGATGATGGAGACGCGATCGTTGGGACAAGTGGAGCAGCAATTCCAGAACGAGGTGCTTGAAGGGCTGCTCTCGGAGCAGGCCGCAGTCCAGACAGACGCCATCCGGCTTTCCGAGAGTCTGGGAAACCCTCTGAATCCGCCGTTTGCCATCATTCTGGTGGGATCGGACGTTCCGTCGCACAGGCTTCTGGTCTCACGGGGCCGCCACGAACGCAGCTACGTCGATTCCAGCCTCCACCTTGCAGAACGGTACATCCGGAGTTACCGTGAGGGGCTATCGTTCTGGCGGCGGGGGCCTCACCTTATCGTCTTCTATCCGCTGGGGAGCAAGGATTCCGCCGTGGAACGGGAGTTGATCGTATCTATGCTTCGGGAAGTCTGCCTCCGAATCGAAGCTGAGAACGCTCCCTACACCGTTTCATCCGGAGTCAGCCGCCCGGTCGATGACCTAGGGAAGTTCCGCCAAGCGTACAATGAGGCGAAACAGAGCTTCGAAATTGGCCGGGCGTTAGCCAAGGACCGAACCAGCACCGTCACCCACTACGAGGACCTCGGCCTCCTCCGGTTTGCACAGGTGCCGGAGACGTCGGTGGGGATCCGCAGCTACTGCAACGACATGCTGGGGCCACTGATCGAACACGATCGCCGCAGTCAGGCTCGGCTGATAGAGACCCTACAGGTGTTCCTTGCATCGAACCAGAATCACGCCGAGGCGGCGCGCAGGCTGGGGATCCATTACAACTCGCTCCGCTACCGGCTGAAGCGGATCCGCCAGCTGATCGGCGACATATTCGATGAACCGCAGAGGCGGCTCGCTGTGGAAGTGGCGCTCCATCTGTATCCTCTCCTGGAGGAAGGGCTCCGCTCGGATGAGCCCGGACTGACGTAGGCCGGTGCCGTACCGGCATGTCGAAAGCGGTCTTTCATTGTCGTAAGTCTACAACTCACCGGCGTGTCGTTGTTTCATTTTGACATTCACTCAGGACAAATGGGTGTCTATAATCCCGGAGGGTGAAAGTTGCTGTTTCAATCGGTATTCGACAATCGTTGTGAGGCGCACATCGGCCGCCACGGATGCCCCGTGAAAGCGAATTAGAATGGAAGATGCCGTCTAGTAAGAATATGACAATAGATGCGGCTATAACCCGTGCCGGTTCCGACGCCCCGCTGGTGGAGATGCGCGGGATCACGAAGCGGTTTCCGAACGTCGTCGCCAATGATTCGGTGAATCTGGATCTGTACCACGGGGAGGTCCATGCCCTCCTGGGTGAGAACGGCGCCGGCAAGAGCACGTTGATGAAGATCCTGTATGGCTTCTACACCTCCGATGCGGGTACGATCAAGTTAAATGGGGCGGAGGTACGGATCGGCTCGCCGCTCGATGCACGCAGACTTCAGATCGGCATGGTCTTTCAAACGTTCACGTTGATCCCGGCGATGACCGTTGCGGAGAACATCGCCCTGTACCTATCCGATCTTCCGTTCGCGTTCGATACGCGGCACGTCGCCGAGCGGATCGCCGCGTTTTCCGAGCAGTACAGCCTGGATGTCGACGCGAACCGCCGGATTCGGGATCTCGCGATCGGAGATCAGCAGAAGGTGGAGATCCTCAAGCTGCTCCTCGGTAATGCCCGCGTCCTCATCTTCGATGAAGCGACCCGAGTCCTGGCTCCCCACGAGATCGACGCGCTGTTCGGCATCTTTACGAGGCTCAAGAAAGACGGTTACGCTATCGTCTTCATCACCCACAAGATGCGCGAGGTGCTCGCGTGCGCCAATCGGATCACGGTGATGAAACGAGGGCGGATCGCGGGGACACTCGAGCGGGAGCGGGCGACGGAGCAAGAACTCATCCGCATGATGTTCGGCGACGCCGTCCCCGAGGGGGTCCACCCTCCCGTCACGGAACGCCGCCCGACCGGTTTACCCCTTCTGGAGCTTCGTGGCGTCAGCACGCGTTCGAAGGGGTTCGGGATGGCGTTGGATGGCATCGATCTCAAGATACACGCCGGGGAGATCGTCGGCGTTGCCGGCGTCTCTGGGAACGGGCAGCGCGAGCTCTGCGATGTGATCCTCGGTCTGCTCCCTTGCGCGCGCGGCAAGCGCCTGCTCGCCGGTGTAGATGCGACGTCTTGGTCACCGGGGAGGATCCGTGCTAGCGGCGTCGGCTTTGTTCCTGAAGATCCGCTCGGCATGGCCGCCGTACCATGGATGACGGTCGCTCAGAACGCCGCACTCGGAGACGTAGACACCTACGCGCGAATGGGAGGGTTGTCCCTCGACTGGGAGCGCGTTGAGCAGGACTTGGAGGCGTCGTTCAAAGCATTCTCCCTTGAGTCGTTACCGCCGATGGTTCAGATACGCACGCTGTCCGGCGGCCAGCTCCAGCG
>CAYLVL010000329.1:0-3595 GCA_964387135.1 uncultured Planctomycetota bacterium | reverse complement strand
TGGTATCACCGGTCCCGTGGCGGGCGGGGAAGTCGGCGAGGAAGCGGAAGTGACCGGCGAGCCGGTACGGGGCGGCATCTACAGGTTCCCGCTTGATACCGATCCGCCGACGCTCGATCCGGCGAAGGTTACCGACACGGTATCGGACAAGGTGATACGGTCGATATTCGACGGACTGGTGAAGATAAGTCCGGAGGGGCAGTATGTGCCTGCAATCGCGGAAAGATGGGACGTTAACGAGGACGGTACGGTATGGACGTTCTATCTGAGAGATGAGGTTTATTTTCATAACGGAAGGAAGCTGACCGCGGGGGATTTCGCATACTCGTTCAAGCGGGTGCTCGATCCGAACACGGGAAGCCCGAGAGTGTGGGTGCTGGATCGGATACTTGGGGCGAAGGAGTTCAACAGGGGCGAAGCGCAGGATGTTGAGGGGATAGAGGTTGTCGACGATCTGACGCTTCGGGTGACGCTTGAGGAGCCGTTCGCGCCGTTTCTGGGGCTGATGGCGATGTCGAGCTCGTTCGCGGTACCGCAGGAAGTGGTGGAGCAATGGGGCGATCTGTTCGCGAGCGAGCCGTCTGCGACGGTAGGCACAGGGCCGTTTATTCTGACAAACTGGGAGCACAACAACTATCTGCTGCTGCAATCGAACGGGGAGTATTTCAACGGACGGCCGTACGTGGACGGGCTGAGGTACTCGATCATAGCGGAGCCGTTGACGCGTCTGCACGAGTTTCGAGCGGGGAATCTGCACCATACCGACATTCCTCCCGAGCTTGTGCCGGACATTCTGGCGGATGAAGAGGAAAGCAAGCTGATGGTGTCGAGGCCGCTTCTGGATGTCTACAATCTCGGCTTCAACTGCAACAAGGAGCCGTTCAAGAACAATCCCACGCTAAGAAGGGCGTTCTGCCATGCAATCGACAGGGAGTACATCATCAATGAAGTGCTCAACGGGCTTGTTGTGGAAGCGAAGAGCATAGTGCCGCCGGGGATTTTCGGGTACGACGCGGGTCTGGACGGGTACGCGTATGACGAGAGGCTCGCGAGGCAGCTTCTTGCAGACGCTGGATATCCTGACGGGGAGGGTTTGCCGGAGATCACGCTGTATTTCGACAACCGTCCGCCGAGGCCGGATATCTGCCAGGTGGTGCAGCAGAACCTGGCGAGGATCGGGGTGAATATCAACCTGCATCAACTCGAGTGGGCGAGCTTCCTTGAGGCCGTTGATGCCGGAGAGCCGGCGTTCTTCCAGCTTACGTGGCTCGCGGATTATCCCGATCCGGAGAATTTCCTTTTTGTATTGCTGCATTCTAGTCAGTGGGGACCTCCGGGGAACTCGACGAGGTACGCGAACGACGAGTTTGACCGCCTTGTGGACGAGGCGGGAGTGATAACGGACATGGAGCGAAGGTGGAGTCTGTACGCGCAGGCGGAGCGGATAGCGTACGAGGACGCGCCGTGGCTGCTTCTGTTCTGGAACAAGTGCACGATACTTGTCGCGCCGGAGGTAAGGGGGCTGGAGATAACGGCACTCGATCGTCCGCCGGTGCTTCCGAGCGTGGAGATCGAGCATGTATGGTTTGCAGACGAAGAGGAGTGATGTTGAGCGGATATGAGATTTGACAGGAACCTGGGATGGATACTGATGATCGCGCTGGCGATCGGCGCCATGGCGTGGACGGGAGCCTGGGCGGAGGATGAGGCGGGGGAGCCACCTCCGGGCAAACCGAGCGCGGTCGAGGGAGAGGACGCGGTAAGCGCGGGTGAGACTGAGTCGGCGGTGGACATCAGGGAGGTCCTGCAAGAGCCGGTTGAGGTCGAGCCGGGAGTTCCGGAGGGACTGGAGACACCGGCGAGATGTTACGCGACGTTCATCGATGCCAGGGCGCGGGTAAGAGCCGGTGAGATCGGGGCGGTCGCGGATTCGACGGAGTGCCTGGACCTCTCGGAGGTAAGCCAGCTTGTCCGTAATGAGCACGGGGAGACGGTAGCGAGGCAGTTGGCGAGGATTCTTGCGACCAACCAGGAGAGCCTTGATATCGAAGCGCTGGTGGACGTGCCGGAGGGTCCCGGGGCGACGATCTACTCCCATCCCGAGGGCGACATCGAGATTGCGCGGAGTGAGGATGGAGGATGGAGGTTCAGTCCGTCGACGGTGGCCGCGATCCCGGAGATCCATCATGAGCTGGAGGTCTCGGGATTTTTCGAAATGAAGGAAAGCATGGGAGAGGTGGACGAGGAACTGGTGGCAGCCGGGGCGGTTGAGGAGTTTGGAATAGAGAACTGGATTCCGGCGTCGTGGAAGAATCGCACGTTTCTTCTTGAGGATTGGCAGTGGCTTTATCTGGTGCTGATTATCCTGATCGGTCTTGTCATCGATCGGCTGATACCGATAGTAGTGAGGCAGTCGCTTATCTTCTGGCTGCGCAACACGCACCTGCGAGACCGGAGGGAGCTCGCGCAGAGCACGAGCAGGCCGTTCGGATTTCTGGCGATGTCGGTGTTCTGGTGGTTCGTGCTTGGAACCGGGGAATTCGAGCTGAGGGTACTGGTGATATTGCTGACTGCGGTGAAATTCATGACCGCCGCAGGGATCGTGTGGTGCGCTTATCGGGCGGTGGACGTAGCCAGCGAGTTCATCGAGTACAGGGCGGAAAAGACCGAGTCGCGGATGGACGATCTCCTCGTGCCGTTCGTGCGGAAATCACTGAAGGTGGTTGTCGCGGTATTCGGTGTCATCTTTGTCGCCAGCAATATAGACATCAACGTGTCGAGCCTGCTGGCCGGGCTTGGAATCGGCGGAATAGCGATAGCCCTTGCTGCGAAGGACACACTGGAGAACCTGTTTGGGTCGATCACCGTTCTGTTCGACAGGCCGTTCCAGGTGGGGGATTGGGTAGTTATCGGGGGAGTGGAGGGTACGGTAGAGGAGCTGGGATTCCGGTCGACGAGGATACGCACGTTCTACAACTCGGTAATCACTGTCCCGAACTCGAAGCTGATCAGCACTGAGGTTGACAACTATGGGGCGCGGGAGTTCAGGCGTATCAAGACGATGCTGTCGGTGACGTACAACACGCCGCCGGACAAGATCGAAGCGTTCTGCGAGGGAATCAGGGAGCTGTTGAGGAATCACCCGTACGCGAGGAAGGACTACTTCCACGTTTGGCTGAACGAGTTTTCGTCGAGCTCGCTGGATGTGCTTCTGTACTGCTTTCTAAGGACGCCGGACTGGGGGACCGAGCTGAGGGAGCGTCACCGATTGTTTCTAGACATTCTGAGGCTCGCGCAGGAGTTGGGGATCGAGTTCGCATTCCCGACGCAGACGATTTTCATGGGCAAGGAAGCCGAGCCATCGCCGGTGTTCCCGGACGAGGGAATGATCGAGGATGCAGTTGCGAAGGAGAAGATGGAAGCGAGGAAGCGCGCGGAGGATATCGCGTTAAGCAGCCTCGGGGGCAAGAATGTGATTCCGCCGCCGGTGAAATTTGGTGACAGGTGGGCGGACGATGGATTAGGGGATGGGCAGTGATGCAGGCGGGACGCATGCGCTGAGGGATGGGACTTGCCAAGTGAGGGGACTGTCACC
>CAYLVL010000328.1:0-3605 GCA_964387135.1 uncultured Planctomycetota bacterium | reverse complement strand
ATGGCCTACTTCGAGTGGCGGATGGCCATCTGGATCATCCTCCTGGTGCCCTTCCTCTTTGCAGCAACTTTCTTCTACCTGGTCAAGATGCGTAAATTCTGGCGCGAGTGGAGAGCGCAGTGGGCCATGGTGATCGGGTATGTCACGGAGTACGTGCAGGGAATCGAGGTGATCCAGCAGTTCAATTACCAGAGCCGTGCCCGCGAGCGCATGAAGGAGGTCAACCTCGGCAAGTACAGGGTTGAGGTGCCCGCGATGTTCCTGGAGTACGGCTTCTGGGGAGTCTTCCTCTACGGGGAGATAATCGCGCTGGTGATAGTTCTCCTGCTGGGCGTGCGCATGGTGTTCAACGGTGAGACACAGATCGGGGTGCTCATCGCTTTCTTCGAGTATATCCGCCAGATGTTCTTCCCGATCATCCAGTTGAGCGAGCAGCTCAACTTCATCCAGCGCGGATTAATAAGCGTTGAGCGTGTGTTCGGGATTCTCGAAACCGAGCCCGTCGTCAAGGACGGCCCCTCACCTGCCGAAGAGTTGACGTTCGACAGGGAGATTGCGTTTGAGAATGTCTGGTTCGCTTACGAAGGCGAAAACTGGATTCTCCGGAATGTCAGTTTCACCATTCCAAAGGGCCATAAGATCGCGCTGGTGGGCTCATCGGGCGGCGGAAAAAGCACGGTGATCAACCTTCTGCTGAGGTTCTACGATCCTCAGAAGGGCAGGATCACCATCGACGGCCGCGACATTCGGGACTTCCCCGTCGTCGCTTGGCGGAGGTTTATCGGGCTGGTGCTACAGGACATCTATCTCTTCCCCGGAAGCGTGGTTGACAACCTTCGGGTATTCGATCAGGCAGTGCCGATTGATCGCGTGGCGGAGGTCACCCATATCGCGCGCGCCGAGGGCATTATCGAAAAAATGCCCGGGCAGTACGAAGGAGAGTTGTCGGAACGGGGCGCGAATCTTTCAGTGGGAGAGCGCCAGCTTATCAGTTTTGCCCGCGCTCTTATCTACGATCCGCCGCTCCTGGTGCTTGATGAGGCCACAAGCTCGGTGGATCCTCACACCGAGAGACTGGTGCAGGAAGCTCTGGACAGGCTGCTGGCGGGCAGGACGGCTGTAATTGTCGCTCACAGGCTGAGCACCATCATCAATGCCGACCGGATCCTGGTAATCCATGCGGGCGAGGTCGTTGAAAGCGGCACACATCACGAGTTGCTCAAACAGAACGGAATCTACGCGAAGCTGCATCGCCTGCAATTCCAGGACGTCGGGGCGGTTCTCGATCTGAGCGAGAAAGCATCTTGAAAAAGGGCAGAGACATACTGCTTGGAGTCCTTATCGACTGGCTGGCACTCACCGTGCTTTCCGGCCTGATTGTCGGCGTGACCTTCTATCTTGTTGTCGGCTTCCTCGACTTCGCATGGCTTGCTATCTACACGCAGTCGATCGCCATAGGGCTTGCCGCGGTTCGCTTTCTGATCAGACAGACGTTCAGCATCCCGCAGGTGCAATGGCTGTGGCGCTTCTGGCAGCCCCATCTCGGGTGGCTATGGATGCTGGCCTTCCTCACTCTCCTTTCCAGCGGAGTGACGCTGGTCTTCCCGATGGTTTTCCGCTATGTAATCGACTTCCTGGAGTCCTCGCTGGCGGAAGCCGCACCCGAGGCCGCCAACTCGGTTACATGGAAGGCGATCTGGATTTTCGCGGCAATCGGGTTCGCAAGGTCGCTCGCCCACTTCTATCCCAGCTTTCGCGCGATGATCAACGCCAAGCTGGGGATGGACGTACGCGAGCATTACTTCTCCCGAATTCTCGAGAAAGGTCACGCATTTTTCCAGAAGTTCCGTACCGGCGACCTCGTAACGAGGCTGACCGACGATATCGAGGGATTCCCGAAGATCGCATGGTTCAGTTGCTCCGGCGTGTTCCGGGCGCTCGAGTCCCTGAGCAAATTCCTGTTCTGCATGGGTTTCATGCTGTACATGAACTGGAAGCTGTCGCTTCTGAGCCTGATTCCCCTGCCTATCATGTTCACGTTGTTCTACTTCATCAGGACCGCGATCTCCAAGGCATCCCTGGAACTCCAGCAGATGATCTCGAAGACCAACGACTCGCTGGAGGCGGCTTTCAGCGGCGTAAGGATCGTAAAGGCGTTCAGGGCCGAGACCAATCAGGCTACCGAGTTCAGGCGAATCCTCGACGACCGGATCGTCACCGAGCTCAGGCTCATGAGGCTCTGGTTCGGCCTTATGAATGTCTTCCAGTGGATGCAACTGCTCGGACAGGTCATTGTCATGATCGCGGGCGGAATGATGGTCATCAAAGGCACACTGACCATTGGGGAGTTGTACGCATTCTACATCTACCTGTCGCTGCTGCTCGGGCCGCTGATGAATATCCCCCAACTGTTCGTAGCCAGCAGGCAGGCGTTCGCCTGCATTGACCGGGAGGTTGAGATCGAAAACACCCCCGGCGGTACCGAAGGCATCTACACCGGCAAACAACCGGTGCAGGCTCTTGATCTTGTCGAGCTTGCCGATGTCGACTTCCGCTACGAGAAGGAGCTGCCGCTTGCTCTGGACGGAATCGACCTGAGACTCAAGCGGGGCGAAAAGGCCGCTGTGGTCGGCTCTGTCGGCAGCGGGAAATCGACTCTCATCAAAATCGTGGCAGGACTTATGCCGCCCGTCGACGGCAAGGCCAGAGTCAATGGGCAGGACCTCAAGCTGTGCGACATCAACGATTACAGGGCCAGGATCGGGTACATCCCGCAGGAATCGACCCTCTTTTCCGAGAGCGTTGCCGATAACGTGGCTTTCGGCAGAAGCATCGACCGGGACCGGGTGATCGAATCGCTCGACATGGCGCAGGTCAAGGAAGAAATGGAAGCTCTTCCCAACGGAATTGAGGAAGTCCTGGGCCAGAAAGGCCTTACTGTTTCGGGCGGCCAGAAGCAGAGGCTGGCGATCGCACGGGCACTCGCGGGAAATCCCGACCTCTTGCTCATGGACGATTGCACGAGCGCGCTGGACGCTGAAAACGAGCGCAGGTTCTGGGAAATGTTCTCCGACAGGTTCCCCGACACCGCCTGCCTGATAGTCACCCATCGCCTCGCGACCGCCCGTAAGGCCGACATGATCTACGTGCTGCATGAAGGGAAGATAGTCGGTCGCGGTACTCACGAAAAGCTTCTGGAAACCTGCGAGGAGTATCGGAACTTCCTCACCCGCGAGGAATTGCAGGCCGCGTTGCGGTTGAATCGCCCGAAGTCAGGAACTTAATCACTCCGCCGGAAATTCAAAGCCGATCTCGACTTCCCGGTTTACGAGAACCGAAGTGTAGCCCTGCTCGATCACCAGAGGCTCGTAGTAGCGGTGGAAATCTTCATCCAGAAGCACTCCCCTCACCTCCCCCGCGGCCTCAGCTCCCCTCCCATGATTGACCAATAGAACATCCACCCCTATCTCCTCGAGCCACCGTCCCAACTCCTCCCCATTTGAGGCATGCTCGTGAAATTCGGAGTACCCATGAAGCTCGCGCCATCCCATGTAGACAGGGAAATCGCAGTAGTATCTCGCGTGCTCGCCGTACAGGTAGTAGAC
>CAYLVL010000327.1:0-3626 GCA_964387135.1 uncultured Planctomycetota bacterium | reverse complement strand
GGGTGGACGAGTCGATCAAGACTGTGAACCTCGGCCTGATGCAGACGTTCGAAGCGATGGACGCAAGGCACGATTTGAGGGTGGACTGGAGGTCGGTCGAGCGGGAAAGCACGTCGAACTCGGCAAACAGCAGCACGCAGGAGACGATCACGGTCACGCTGACATCCCGCTTCGACTGCGGATTCCAGCTTGATCTGCTCTACGGGAACACGGACAGCGATTATCCGGGAAGGGATCGGTTCACCGAGGTCGATCGGTATTCGGTGCGGGGAGCCTACACGAATCCCGACCGCACCTTCACGTTATGGAGTCGCTGGGAGAGCGTCGAATCCGACGGCAACCAGGCGACATACAACTCCGAAAGGGAAACGTGGGAGTTCGGGATGAAATGGATGCTCGCAGACGATCTGTCGATCGAGAGCTCGGTGAAGCTGGTCGATTTCGACGATCTGTCGGACGACGCGAACGATTTCGAGGAGCACACGTTCAGGATAATGCTCGTCCAGATGCTGGGCTGAGAGCACTCGCGGCGGGAACTTCTTCCTGCCTGTCAGGTTTTGCTCCAGAGACCGATTACATTTCCGTCGGGATCGGCGAACATGCCGTAGTAGCCGTACTGCTCGGTGATGAGCTTCTTCCTCTGGATGATGAATGCGCCCATCCTTTCGGCCTTGTCGAGAACCGCATCGATATCCTCGACCTTTGCATAGACCGTCACGAAGGGCTTCATGTCGCCTTCGGCGGGGAAGATTCCTCCTTCGGGATCCTCGCCGGTCCTGATCATGGCGTAGGTCATGTTCTGATCTTTGGTGATCTCCCACCCGAAGAGGTTGCGGTAGAAATCGATTCCAGCGTCCATGTCCTTTACGCAGATTTCGAAATGCACGACTGGATTAGACATAGTCTTCTCCTGTATGTAGACCGGCAGCCGACGTTCCAAATCAGAGAGAGGGATCGGCTGATGGGGCGGAGTTTATGTTTCCGGGAAGGCGATCCGGATCGATCTCATCGGCCATGTCGGGATCAAGAGTCAGAGCGCTGGCGTACTCCTGTCGCGCGTCATCCTCTCTTCCCGCGCCCCATAGAGCATCCCCAAGAAGCTTCCGATAGAGAGCGGAATCGGGTGCGAGCACGACAGCCTCTTCCAATGAATCGACGGCCTGCTCGTAGGCACCGTTGCTCATGTGAACAGCAGCAAGATTGGCATGGTAGGAGGGCTGGTCGGGATCGAGAGTGACCGCGCGGCGGGCGGCATCGAACGCCTCCTGATGAAGGCCGCGCTGGAGATAATATTGAGCGAGTTTGTCGGCAATTCCTGCAAGGTGCGGCTCATCGGGATGATTGATGAGTTCCTGCTCGAACTCGGTGATTGCGTTGTCGATATCTCCGGCGGCTTCGTAAGCGTAGCCAAGGTTCTGGTGGACGTACAGACGGCCTGTATCCGCTTCCACGGCACGTCGGGAGTACTCGATGGCTTTCTGGTTGTCGCCCATGAGACGGTAGGCGCGGCCGCAGTTGTAGAGCGCAGCGACATTGTTCTCGTCGCGCTCGATGACTTCGATAAAGTACTCGATGGCGAGCGGGAGATTATCCTGCCGGAGAGCGTCGCGTCCGCTTTGCAGGAGGCCCTCAATCATCGGATCTTCTTCCGGTTGCTCGACTACCTCGGTCGGCCCTTCGGATTCGACGATGGATTCGGTCTCCCCCGCCGAAAGCTGCTCGGGGGCATCAGGAGAGCCGAGGGCGGGTATCCGGTCGAACGGGAACGGCTGTTGCGGGGTAGCGTCGCCGGATGTGAGCTCGCGGCTGCAAGCGAGTCCGGGGGGAATGGTCAGAATGGTGATTATCAGGAAGATTGTTGATCGCATGTCAAACCTCATCGTCCATTATGACAGCAGACAGGAATCAGAAGTCAAACCCTGTACAAGGGCTTCGTGAGAGACAGGGTTAATCGGACTTGATCCCGTCAATAGTATCGCGGGAAAGAGTAGATGCTTTCAGGTCGCCGCTTCATTGAGGTTCGATGCTGAGGTCTTCGATGGAGGCCCAGAAGCGGTCGATCCAGTCGCGATGATCGACATAATCCGGAAGGGACATGACGAACTCGTAGGCGTTCGGTCCGACATTGAAGGTCACGGTGTAGGTGTGCCAGATCGCGCTCGTGCCGCCGGCACCGTGGGTGTTCTCATAAAGGCGCGTGGTGGCCTGAGTGCCTGCGACACCGGGCCATTCGAGCGTACGAGTCCGGGTTTCGAGGAGGTCGAGTTTCTGGGGATCGAGAATCCAGAGTCCGGGCGGAGACGGGTAGGCCGATGTGAGGGGATTGACACTCGGGTCGAAGTTTCCGCGAACTCCTTTCAAGCGCCAGTTCATGAGACGATCGCCAGGTCCGGGGGCTCCGGTAGCGATATCGGTAGCGGTGATCGGGGGCATGACCCACGGATCGTCCGCGCGACCTTTCTGCACCCGCTGCCATAGAGACCAGTCGGGACCGATTACCTCGGCCTGCCAGCCGTCGGCAAGGCGGAGGGTCACTCCCTGATCGGGGAAGGAGATTTCCTGCGCGGGTCCGGGAGGTCCGCCGCCGGTACAGGAGATGAGGAGGGGGAGAATCGCGAGGATGGGTAGAGTGGGGATTCCACGGATCATTTTGGATCACGCATCCTGTTCAAGTGGGATTTAAATCGAGTTTACAGTGTAGCACGGGCGTGCATCGGGCGGCATGCTCAAGTGGCAGGGATGCGACTTGAGCATGCGGCCCGATGCTTTTGCATACAAGCACGCGAGGCTGGAAGCGTCGCTCAGGTTGTGCGCCCCACTCAGTGTCACCCTCTACGGTACTCGCTGAACCTTGGAATTCACTGGCAAAGCCTTGTTCCTGCGATCGTGCGTTCTGGGTGGCGGAGGTGGAGGGATTCGAACCCCCGGTACCTTGCGGTACAACGGTTTTCAAGACCGTCGCCTTAAACCACTCGGCCACACCTCCGCGATGAATTATACCAGAAGAAATGGATGCTCGATTGTTGCTGGCGGGTCAGATGTCGTACTTCTCCGAGTCGGTGAAGTCGAACTCCTCGTCGTCGTCCTCGTCGTAGCTGCCGATGAGGATGACGCCGATCCTCTCGCCCTCGATCACTTCCTCGCCTTCCCAGCAGTAGATGGCCTCGAGGATGCCGTCGGCGGGCGCTTCCAGCTCCACAGCGGCCTTGTTGACCTCGAGCTCGACTATGGGCTCTCCGAACTCCACATTGTCCCCTTCGCTCTTGAGCCAGTTGATGATCTGGACATCGTCGATGTCGTCGGAGAAGGCCGGGATGATTATGTCGGCATGCTGTGCCATGTACGTCCGAAGGACTTCGTTGTCCGTACTAATATCGGGTGAGTAGAGGGGGGCTTTTGCTAACTTATCGGGTGATCTCGTCGGTGGGGGTTTCGATGGATTGCGCTTGCAGGCTTACAAGGCTCTCGGCAGGCTTCGATGTTGTTTCGGTCTCGATTTCGTCAGGATTTTTGAGGCCCATGGCGAGGTGCATGCTGGCAAGTGCGACATCGACCATGTCCGGGTCGGGCTCGAGGGCGGTGATGCGCTGGAAGAGCTGTCCGGGGTAGGTCAGGATGCGCATGGG
>CAYLVL010000326.1:0-3634 GCA_964387135.1 uncultured Planctomycetota bacterium | reverse complement strand
TTTGGGAGATTCTATCCCGGCACCGCTGATGATATTTCCCTTATATCACGAAAATCAATGAGCCGCAAGTGATTGAAATGAAACCGCGTGCATGCCGCTTGCATTCCAGCCTGCACCAAACCAGGGACACGTTTTCACCTTGAAGGCGAAGAAGATATTCCCGGTTGCGGGCGCACTCCCTTACGGTCGTGCCTCTGCATGCGGTTTCGTAGCGTCGGCCCGCATCCATCCTTTCCTTCGGTGGCGCTGGCGGTGCTATACTCCCTCCCATGAAAAAGATAATCCTTCTTCTTACAGCCTTGTGCATTCTTTTCTACGGCGTTCCGGTGCTCGCCGACACGGTCGTTCTGCCGCATCGGGTGATCGATGTCCGGGCGCATACGGTCATCGATTTCGAGGGGCTCCTGGCGCGACTGGCTGAGGCGGATGTGGTCACGCTCGGCGAGAACCATGACGATCCCGCGACTCATCGAATGGAGCTGGCGATTCTGGAGGGGTTGTTCAGGGTGCACGGCGATGTCGTGCTCTCCATGGAGATGTTCGAAAGGGACGTGCAGCCGCTCCTCGACAGCTACCTTGCAGGGGAAATCGAAGATGAGGACCTGATTGCATCGGGTCGCATGTGGGGGAATTACGAGACCGACTACGCGCCGATGGTTGAGTTCTGCCGCGACAACGGTCTTCCCGTGGTTGCATCGAACATCCCCCGACAGCTTGCGCGGCGGATCGCGGAAACGGGCTATGAGCTTACCGAGTTCTCCGACGAGGAAAAGGAATTCATCGCGTCGACTTTCCAGGCACCCGAGGACGGGTACTGGGAGGCGTTCGCCGCCACCATGATGATGCCCGGTATGGAAGCGATGCATGTCTCGGAGGATACGCTTCGTTATTTCTACGAGGCGCAGGTGATAAAGGACGAGACGATGGCCGAATCGGTCTCCAACGCGCATATGGAGCATCCGGGTGCGGTTGTCTATCACATCGCCGGAGCGTTTCATCTGGCTGACTATCTCGGGACATTCTCGCGGATCGAGCGGAACATTCCCCAGGCGGACTGCGTGTCGATTCACGTGCTGCCGGTCGATGATCTTCTCGCGCCCCCGCCGGATGATGCGCCGAAAGCCGACTACTGGATTCTCGTCCTGGCTCCCGAGGAAGAAGGAGCAGAAGTAATGGAAAATGAAGGCGCGATACCGGTGATGCCGCCTATGCCTTCCCCCGCGGAATCGAACGAGGAATCCGATCAGGTTACTGAATGAACCAAGCGATGGCGTACCTGAAGCGACGGGTTCCCGGAACCGTTCTGCTTCTTGGAATCGTCAGCTTCCTGAATGACTTCTCCAGCGAGATGATCTATCCGCTCCTGCCCGTATTCCTGGGAACGGTTCTGGGTGCGGGCGCTGTCGCGCTGGGTGTGATCGAGGGCATCGCGGAGTTCGTCGCTTCAATACTCAAGATAGTCTCCGGATTCTGGTCCGATCGCCTTCCACGGCGCAAGCCGCTTGTGTTGGCCGGTTACGCGGCATCCGGCGTGCTCAGGCCAATGATCGGCCTGGCCACTTCGTGGCCGCTTGTTCTCCTCTTCCGGGCGGGTGATCGGGTCGGCAAGGGCATACGGACCTCACCGCGCGACGCCTTGATCGCGGATGTCTGCGATGGAGAATCCCGCGGGACGGCATTCGGAATCCAGCGAGGTCTTGATCACGCCGGAGCGGTTGTCGGTCCCCTTGTCGCAGCAGGTCTCCTGCTGATGGGCTTGAGTCTCAGGTGGGTCTTTGTGCTTGCGTTCATCCCCGCGGTTTTCATCATAGGAGTCCTGGTTTTCGGCGTGCGCGAGAAGGCTGTTGACAGGAGCACGTCCGAGCCACCGAGCCCGATCGGACACTGGCGGAATCTCGGCGGCGACTACAGGAGGATTCTCCTTGCAGTCTGCATTTTCACGCTGGGCAACTCCACCGATGCGTTTCTGCTGCTCAGGCTTTCCTACGCGGGAGTCGAGGCAGGATGGATCGCCGCGCTCTGGTCGTTTCACCATGTGGTTAAAATGGGAGCCAGCGGGGCAGGAGGCTGGCTTTCCGACAAGCTGGGGCGTCGACCACTGGTGATCTCCGGCTGGATATACTACGCCGCCATCTACCTTGCGTTCGGGCTGATCGATTCCACGGGATGGCTGATCGCTGTATTTGTTCTTTATGGAGTCTATTTCGGGCTGACGGAGCCGACGGAGCGCGCATGGGTGGCCGATCTCGCTCCCGCTGAACTTCGAGCCGAGGCATTCGGCTGGTACAACGGAGCAATAGGGATCGCCACGCTGCCCGCCAGCGCCATCTTCGGCGTGCTCTGGAGCCTTTGGGGACCGCTCGCGGCCTTTTCAACCGGCGCCGCCCTGGCGCTCCTTGCGGGATTGATCCTGCTTACAGTGCCTGCAAGACGCTCAACCTCGTTACTATCCTGAGGTTTCCATACGCTTCTCTTTTAATAGGTGCCTCTGTCGCTTATGATGTTCCTCGCTGGCGGGAGGGCTGCCCATGAAGATCGCAACGTTCAACTGCAACTCGGTTCGAGCCCGGGTTCCTATCATCACTTACTGGCTTGAAAAGGAGAAGCCCGATATCCTCGCTCTCCAGGAGATCAAGGTGCAGACCGACCTTTTTCCACGAGAGCCGTTCGAGGAGCTGGGCTATCATTGCGAGGTGCAGGGCAGGAAGGGGCACGCAGGTGTGGCGACTTTGAGCAGGGAGAAACCCGACGAAGCGATACCGGGATTTCGGGACGGAGACGAGGACGAAAACTCCCGAATCCTCGCGTGCCGCTGGGGACGTCTGCACGTGATCAACACATACGTTCCACAGGGACGTGATGTGGAGTCGGAGTATTTCCAGTACAAGCTCGAGTGGTTCAGGCGATTCCGGAAGCTCATGGACGAGCACTACAGGACCAGGCAGCAGGTGTTATGGCTTGGAGATTTCAACGTCGCCCCGGAGCCGATCGATGTGCACGATTCAAAGAGTATCATGGGCCATGTGGATCATTGCCCGGAGGTTTTCGAGGCGTTGAGGGAAGTGCGGGAGTGGGGCTTTGTAGATCTATTCCGGAAGTTCCATCCCGACGAGGAGGGACAGTTCACGTACTTCGATTACCGTACGATCAACTCGCTCGACCGCAACGTGGGATGGCGTGTGGACCACATTTATGTGACGAATTCGCTTGCTGAAAAGGCTGAAGACTGCTGGATCGACAGGAAATCCAGAGCGATGGAGAAACCCTCCGATCACACGTTTCTGGCCGCGAAGTTTGACCTCTGACTGGTGCCGCCGGACAGCGGAAAGTAGTCAGGCCTTGACCCTCTCGGGCTCCGCCCGTACAACTGGCGATCTAAGGAGCCACGCCGCGAGATGCAGAACACCGGCAAGCAGAAGGAGGTACCACGGCCATGACTTCGCCGGCATAAGCGATCCCGGTCCGTTGACAATAAGGAATCCGACAGCCCCCAAGATCGCCATTATCGCTCCTGGGAGCGCCCTGAAGTAGGCCGTCACAAGCCCTATCAGGGCAAGACCCACGAAGCTGAACATAGCTATCTCCCGTGGGGTGAGTACTGCCAGATAGATCGGACGCGGCCCCATAAGATGCT
>CAYLVL010000325.1:0-3665 GCA_964387135.1 uncultured Planctomycetota bacterium | reverse complement strand
GATATAGCCACTCCCAATCTCGACGCCCTGGCCGCGGAAGGTTTGCGAATGGAGCATGCCTACGCGACCGTCCCGATGACCCTGCCCTCACACGCGAGCATCCTTACCGGAAGATACCCCTTCACACACGGGATCAGGAACAACACGCACTACACGCTGGGATTCGGAAACGTGACGCTCGCCGAGGTCTTGCAGGAAGCCGGATGGCGCACCGCGGCTTTCATCGGAGCCACCATCCTCGAAGGTGGGCTCGGGCTCGATCAGGGATTCGATGAGTACTTCGACGACATGTTCTCCGGCATCCCTCCTCAGGAGATAACGACTCCGTGGGCATCGAGGAAAGCGGCGAATGTAAACTACGATTTCCTGAACTGGCTCGATTCATTGCCGGCCGACGGCGACGATTCCAACGGCTGGTTCGCGTGGGTACACTACTACGATCCGCATTTCCGGTACGATCCTCCCGAGCCTTACTACACGCAGTACGCGTTCGATCTGTATCTCGGCGAGATCGCCTACATGGACAGCGAGCTCGGTCGGATTCTGGACGAGTTGAAGCGCCGGGGGATGTATGACAACACGCTGATAGTGGTGGTAGGCGATCACGGCGAAGGACTTGGGGAGCACGGCGAGATTTTCCACGCGCTGTGGACATACAACACGACCCTCGAAGTGCCGCTGATAATCTCCGATCCATCGACTCGAGGGACGCCCCGCGAAATAAGCGAGCCCGCGAGCGTGCTGGATGTATTTCCGACCATTCTCGACTGGTGCGATGTCGAGGTTCCCCCGAGTCCCGGAGTCAATCTTCTTGGATCGGACGCGCAGGCGGCCCTGAGCGAAAGACCGGTCTATTTCGAGAGCATGGAAGCGCGCATCAGCTACAACTGGGCCGGGCTGAGAGGGATTGTCAACGGTCGCGACAAGTACATACACGCTCCTGCTCCCGAGCTGTACGATCTCGCGCAGGATCCCGACGAGAATGACAATCTCCACGAGGCTGAATCCGATCTGGCAAGAGACCTGAAGACCGCCATGTATCGGCTCGTGGATGAATGGAGGGACGAGGTCGAGTCAGACATCCGGGAGCTTGGACCGGCGGAAATCGAAAGACTCCAGAGCCTCGGCTACCTGACAGGCGGAGCGGTGCCCGCAACGAGCGAGGAGCTCGAGTCTATCGAGGGTCTTTCGGACCTGAAGTCGATGCGGGATGTTGTGCACGACGTGGGCAGGCTGAGGGACGAAGGAGACGGAGCATTCGAGGCGGGCGACTATGAGACGGCGAAGCATAAGTACACGGAGCTGCTGCGCTATGCCGAGGTCTACACGGCCATTCAGCATCTCGGCGAGATAGCCGCCTATGAGGGCGATGAAGAACAGGCAATCAGGCTTCTGAGGAGAGCGGTGGAGCTCGCACCGACTTTGCCGCTGAGCTGGTACAACCTGGCGGTCGCCTACAGGAATTTCGCTCGTCACGACGAGGCTCGAGAGACATTCGAGCAGGCCTTGCGGATGTCGCCGCGCGATCCTGCGAACATCGGGTCGTATGTCGCGCTGGCGGTGTACATGTCGGAAGAGGGTGACTGGGAGGGGGCGCTTGAACACATAACGGCGGCAAGGGAGATTGATCATGCCGATCGGGAGCTTGTGGGATACGAGGCAAGCATCCACTACCAGTTGGGTATTGCAGCAGAAAAAGCCGCCGCCGAGTTGACAAGGGAGATACACGAGGAGCCGTCGATCGGCGGGGATCCCCGGCTTGCCGAACTGGTCGAGCTCAGAGAGAGCGCCGGGACCGAAATGCGTCGGGGATACGACCTTTACCTTCAGTTCCTCTCGACAGGCACGGGCACGGTTTCGCATTACTTCGAAGGCAGCCAGTGCGCATCGCGAATGGAGGATTATGCCCGGGCTCTCGAGTGGAGTGGGATAGCGGTACAGATGCTGCCGTCGGATGACCCCAATCGAGCGGCCATGATGAACTACATGGCACAGATTGCGGAAAGGGCGGGAGCGAGGTAAGAGTTCAGGCGTATTAGATGATATCTAATCTGACACGATGTCATTTGCTTTGGCCACCGTGCAGCGTATAAAATGTTGTGCTGCCTCGCCAGAAGGCATGGCAAGTGGTTGTGTTGCCTTAGCATGAATGGAGGTCAAACAGACCCATGTTCAACCGATTGGCAAATTATCGGTTTCAGGCTGTCGTCACCCTCGGCGTGATGCTGACACTCATGGTGGGGTGTGGCGGCAAGGGCGGAGACCTGAAGCTACCCACCAGCATTATTTTCAAGGGATTAAAGAGCCTTCAGTACAACTCGACCGTCCCGGTCCCGATCTGGATCGAGTCAAGCGAAACAATCGAGGTCACGCTTGCGGTTCTCTTCAAGGAAGGGGACGGCGAATATCAACCGGCCACACCCGCCGCGGGAAAAGCGAATCCCGCCGCCTCCCCGCTCCTGGAGATTCCGGGCGGCGGAACGTCGCTCACGTTCTGGTGGCACGCAATAGCGGACCTGGCGTCAGGCGTGGATCACAAGAAGGTGTACGTGAAAGCGACGATCATGATGTCGGACGGGACGGTGATGTACGCCGAGTTCGGCCCCATACGATTCGACTTTACCGATTATCTTGGCGACGAACCGCCATACGTGATGGGCGGCGCCCTGCCAGGCACATGGTGCGGCGAACAGTACTCCGCGCAACTGAAGGTTGAAGGCGGCACGCCACCGTTCGAATGGACGATACTTCCGAAAGGGACTCATCTCCCGTATTTCCTGGAGCTCCTGTACGACGGCCGCATACGCGGAACGATTCCGCAGAACTACGGTCCTGTGACGGTTGACTTCATCGCGCAGGTAAGGGACTCGAACCCGATCATCCGGCGCGAATCGGCCGGCGAGTTCTCGATTTTCATAGACTGTGTGCCGGGTCCCGGCTGCGCTCCGGAGCCCGAGATTCTTTTCGACAGCCTGCCCAGCGCGGTTGAAGGCGAGCCGTATTTCTACACCTGCACCGCCGCTGCGGGCGAGGGAGAGCTTCACTGGTCGGTTATCGACGGCAGCCTGCCGCCGAACCTGGAGTTGAGCGAAGACGGCGAGATCACCGGCACGGTGCTTTTCGGCCTTGCAGGGCAGTACCCGATGACCATACAGGTTTGCGACTCGTGCCCCGACGGCGAGCAGTGCGATGCGGTTGAAGTGATTCTTACTGTTCTTCAGAGCGGCACCGAGTGCGATGATCCCCCCACGATTACGACCCAGAGTCTCCCCGATGGCATGGAGCAGGTACCGTACCAGGCGCAGCTTCTCGCCGCCGGCGGACATGAGGAACTGACATGGACAATCGCCGACGGCGCTCTCCCGATGGGCCTGAATCTGGCCGGTAACGGACTGATAAGCGGAACCCCTGCCGTCGGAACGGGCGGCGAAGGAAACGGTGAGCAGTACATCTTCACCGCGCAGGTCTGCGATTCATGCCCGCTCGGCGAGCAGTGCGATACCGCGGAGCTTTCGATAATCATCAGGCCCGAGTCCGGCCCGTGCGCGCCGCCTCCGCAGATCACGACGGAGTCGCCCATCGATTCAGCCGTTGAAGGCGCTCCGTACAACTTCCAGTTCACCGCGATCAACGGCGAGGGATCGCTGTCGTGGGTGCTCAACAAC
>CAYLVL010000324.1:0-3665 GCA_964387135.1 uncultured Planctomycetota bacterium | reverse complement strand
TTTCAGCAACGGCCGGAGAAGGCGGTAGGGCCGGCTTGTGATCAATCGGTCCACCTTGATGGAGAGCTGGGCGTTGTGGCGGGCAAGCTCTGCAACAAAGCGTCTTGCTTGTTTTTCATATCCGTTCTTGCACTGGGCCATGACTATATCCGCCATCATGAGCGGGCGCTCGGCCTGTGTCTTGGCTTCGGGGTGTATCAGCGCCTGGGCCAGTTCCTTTTCGACCTTTGCGAATCTTCCCTCCTTGAGCAGTCTCAGCCACAGCTCGAAGCACATGATCAGGAAACAGCCCGTCACGATGATCCATATTCCCATCGCCTTGCCGAAGACATATTCCCCCCGCGACAAAGGCTTCGGGAGGATGGACAGGATCACGCCACGGTTGATCTCGTTCGGGAGAACCACCATCGCGAGCACGAACCCGATCAGCGCCACGAAAAAATCGGCAAACAGGAACGCGCCCTGCCACAGGAGCGATTCGAGCGTCTGCTCCATGCGCTCCGCGGCCACTTCTTCCGCTCTCGAGGTATAAGGTTCCTCATCGGGTTCAGAAGGCTCCTCTTCCCCCGCCTCCGGCTCGATATCGATTTCCTCACTACCTGCCACACTCGGCTGTCCGAACTCCTCCTCCGACACCGACAACTGCACTCCCTCGCCCTCGTATGCCGAACCGGGCTGCTCCGGGAAATAATCACCGTCCGTCGGAGCGCCGGCTACGCCCGTAAGGTCCTCGAGGCGTTCCTGGATGTAGGGCATCTGGATCATCCGCTTGAACGCCTCGGAGCCCTGACCGGTATTGGGCAGGACGACGTTCACCCCGACAACGAGCATGCCGATGGCAAGGAGGATGACTACCTCCAGGCGTCCCATGGAATCAAGAACGGTGACCCTGGCAATCGCCAGCGCGGGCAGAAAGCGGAACCCGCCTCGATTGTAGACCGTGAGAATCCAGACGATGACAATGAGAATCAGAAGGATGGGGATGATCGTCGCCCACAGCGGCGCGATCTGGTAGTCCCAGAGGAAAATGAAATTGTTGACCCACTTATCCATTCGTCATTTTCTCCGGACCCCCGTCGTCGGGTGGTTCTTTCTCTATCGGACCTACCCAACTGTCGCCCCTGCTTGTCACCGTGCCCTTGAAAAAGTCCTCCAGGCGCGCCCTTTTCTGCTCCACCGTCACGAACTTCGAGTCGGCCTTCTTCAAAAGGGGCAGAACAGCCGCGACCTTGGACTCATCATCGAGCTCGATAAACGTGAACCCCTCCTTCGTCTCCACGCTCACCGCGAGTTGTCTGATCGGTGCGAGATGTTCTTCCTCCCTGATCGGCTCGGCCTTCACTACAACGCCTTCCTGCAAGCCCGTTATCTCCTTGACCGACCTGACCGCCTTCAGAATCCCATTGTCGATGATCCCAACGCGGTCCGCGATCCGCTCGACATCCGACAGATCGTGCGTGTTCAGGAAGATCGTCTTTCCCTGCTCTTTCTGACTCGTGATAAGCGTCCTGAGATCGGCCTGCCCCAGCGGATCGAGACCGCTCTGGGGCTCGTCCAGCATCAGAAGGTCCGGATTGTTTATGAGCGCCTGCGCCAGACCCACCCTTTGCTGAAGACCCTTCGACAGGTTCTTGACCTTGCTCCTGCGGCGCTCCTTCAGCCCGGCAAGCTCCAGCACCTGCTCGATCGCGTCGCTGCGCTCCTTTCCCGCCATGCCGAACAGCCGCGCGTAGAAATCCAACACCGTCTCCACGGTCAGGTAGGCGTAGAAATTATGGTCTTCCGGAAGAAAGCCGATGCGCCTGCGGATGGCCCGATCGCCTACGTCGCCACCCAATATCTCGAAAGACCCGCTGGTAGGCTTTGTGAGACCGAGCAGGATTTTTATCGTGGTTGTCTTGCCCGCGCCGTTCGGGCCCACATACGCGAAAACCTCTCCCGAGTAGACCTCCAGCGACACCTCGTCAACCGCCCTGAGCTTGCCGCCGCCGGGCTCCGGATACTCCTTCGTCAGCCTGTCGGTTTTTATATGGATGCTCATCCCGACGTAATTACAATCGCACCTCGGCCGCAAACATATGCCCGCCCCAAGCATTTAATCCGATTGCGTCATTATAGGAACGGTTCAGGCCATCAGCAACCGCCCCGGTCCCCGCCGCTGGTATAATGACCCTCGCACATGTCGCAGATCATCGAAATCAAGCCCGCAATACGGGCGCGCGGACTCGTTGTCCTGCCCGGCGACAAGTCGATCAGCCACCGCGCGCTCATCCTCGGAGCACTTGCGGAGGGCCGCTGCCGTATCGAGAATCTCGCCACCGGGGATGACATCAAAGCGACCATCCGCGTGCTCAGGGACCTCGGCGTCTTGATAACTCTTGCCCCCGACGGCGAAAGC
This sequence comes from uncultured Planctomycetota bacterium, assembly GCA_964387135.1. Classification (GTDB taxonomy): domain Bacteria; phylum JAJVIF01; class JAJVIF01; order JAPKYR01; family JAPKYR01; genus CAYLVL01. Next base: position 1,267 of record CAYLVL010000324.1, on the reverse strand, counting down.
GCGACCGTGGAGGGCGTCGAGGGTGCCTTCAAGGCTCCCGACAAGCCCCTGGATTGCGGCAACTCCGGAACCACGTTGAGCCTCATGGCGGGCGTGCTGGCCGCCCAGCCGTTCCGATCGATTCTTACCGGCGACGATTCGCTGCGTCGTCGCCCGATGAGCTACATCGCCGAGCCTTTGAGCCTGATGGGTGCTGAGATATCGACCGCTCAGGGGGGGAGACCTCCGCTCACGATCAGGGGACGGCCGCTGACCGGCATCTCCTATAAGCCCAAACTGGCGAGCGCGCAGGTGAAGTCGGCCGTAGTCCTTGCCGCGTTGTTCGCTACCGGAGAGACGGTCTTCCATGAGGCTCTACAGACACGGGACCATACCGAGAGAATCCTCTCAAGCCTTGGCGGCGACGAGCTTGTCTCCATCGACAGGATCGAGAAGACGATCACGGTGCAGGGCGATCACGGGAAGATAGACCCCTTCGACATCGTCATCCCCGGCGACCCCTCGTCCGCGGCCTACCCTATCGTCCTCGCGACACTCCTCCACGAAAGCTCCCTGACCGTGCCCTACGTCGGGCTGAACGCCGGAAGAATCGCGTTTTTCCGGCACCTCCAGGCGATGGGCGCTCACCTTGTAATGACTCCCGACGCGCAGGCGAGTAAATCGACATGCGGCGAGCCGATCGGCGAGATCACCGTGCATACTGCGAAATTGAAAAACGTGCCGATCGATCCCGACCGCATACCCGCCATGATCGACGAGCTTCCACTTCTGTCGGTCGTCGCCTGCCTTTCCGATCGCCCGTGGCAGATAACCGGGGCGGGCAGACTCAGAGACAAAGAGACCGATCGAATCACCACAACCTGCATGATGTTGAGAAGCCTCGGCGCGGATGTCGACGAGCATCGCGACGGTCTGAGCGGTATGGGAGGTCAGAAGCTGAAGGGCGGGGTGGTGGACTGCATGGGTGACCATCGGATCGCGATGTCGGCGGCGGTCGCGGGATGGTGCGCGCAGGGCCCCACGAGGATCGAGGACGCGGAGTGCGTGGGAATCAGCTTCCCCAAATTCTTCGAGCAGATGGAAGACATAGTGGAGTTTCATTAGCTGCGAAGCGGATTTGAAGCAATGTAGCCGGGGATCCCGGGGTTTCATAAGGTGACACCGTTGCAAAAGGCACCGCAACCACTTGAATTGCAGCTCAATTCGAAGACCGCATCTACAGCCTGATCCCCGAGGATCACTTCCTGAAAGTCCTGCAGAAAACGAT
>CAYLVL010000323.1:395-3673 GCA_964387135.1 uncultured Planctomycetota bacterium | reverse complement strand
GGGAGACATGGGATTCGATGTCATTCATCTCAATCTCCATAAGACATTCTCTACCCCGCACGGCGGCGGAGGCCCGGGAGCGGGCCCGGTCGGCGTCAAGGACCATCTGAAGCCGTTTCTTCCGAATCCCAGGATCATCGAGCGAGAAGATGGCCTTCTCGATCTTGCGGACATGCCCGATTCGATCGGCAGGATGAAGCTTTACTACGGTAATTTCCTCGTGATGGTCCGCGCCTACACCTACATGAGGATGCTGGGTGCCGAGGGATTGAAGCGGATGAGCCAGGTGGCGGTTCTGAACGCGAATTACCTGAGGACGAAGATATCGAAGTTCCTGGAGGTTCCCTACAATCGTCTCTGCATGCACGAATTCATCGCGAGTGACGACAAACTCCTGAAGGAGACCGGCGTATCGACTAAGGACATCGCGAAGGCGCTGCTCGATTACCGGGTGCATCCGCCGACCATTTACTTCCCGCTGATTGTCAGGGAAGCGCTGATGATCGAGCCGACCGAGACGGAGACGAAGGAGACTCTCGATCTTTTTGTGGAGGCGCTGGAGGCGCTTGTTGAGATGGCTCACAGCGACCCGGCTTGGCTTCACGATGCGCCGCATTTTACGCCTGTAAGACGTCTTGATGATGTCCTCGCGGCTCGCAAGCCGGATGTCTGCTTCACAGGTGACTCGTGTGAATAAAGAGACCAAGTATTCAGAGGCCTGACCGTCAGGGAGGGCGCTCTTCTGAATCCTTAAACTCAAATCCCCGCCTGAGGGCGGGGATTCTTGTCTCTCGACTGTGTCGATTGGATCGGTTAACCGGGTCTACGCCTCTACATCGATAAGCTGACCCGGAGTAGTCTCATTGCGCTTTTTCACCCGCTCGATATCCTCCTCGGTGATTGCGCGATTGGGAGCCGCGACAGGCAACGGCGCCGACTTGCCCGGTTCCGTCTTGTTCTCGGCCTCTTCGTGATTCTCATTCTCCGCAAACTCGAATAGCTGCTGGAACTGCCCGCCTCCGCCGCCGGATTGCCCCTCACGTCTTTGCACACGTCTGAGGTTCTCCAGCCGTTCGGTGAGGAGGGATTCTCTGCCGTCGTTGATTTCGTTAATTCCCATTATCCGTCACCTCCCTCGCCGCTCTTCCATGTAACACCCCAATGGAACCGCGTCGATCAGAACAGACACGTCCGTGGAACAGGCATCTTCACTCCTGTTCCAATTATATCACCTCTACATTACTTATTTCGACCGTAATTCCGCGAGTCTTAAGGGCCGGAACGCAGGCTTCCAGCCTGACGGAACGCGGGCCTCCGGCCTGCATCTCTCATCGATTTATAATCGAATCATGAACCCGTCATTGCTGACCGCCCAGCGATCGTCTCGCCGCTCTCAAGTCATTCAGGAAGGGTTTATAGAGGAAGCTCCTCTCGTCGAGTGAGCACAACCGCTCGAACATCGGTTTGGTGACAGAAAGGGAAAGGATGTCGCGGGGTAAGTGCGGTCGCATCGCGAGATCGGTCGATCCGATCGCTGCCTGCGGGATGTCGGGATCCTTGAATTGGTATAGAAGCCCGCATCCGGACGAGAACGGCGCGATCACCGGTGGGGGATCTTCCGGAGTGCTGTGATACTGCGCGCCGACCATCAACGCCGAAAGCTGATCGGGATTCACGTAGAATGTGATGCTTATCACGTACTCCCATCGGTCCTCCCTGAGTGGACCGATGAAAAGGTGGTCGTGCTTCGGCTTGTATGTACAGGAATCATCGATCCACTGTGACATAAGCTCCCGCGACGCTTTCAGACCCTCACCGTCGGTAAGAAACTTGATGAACTCCTCTCTTTCGCGAGCCTGGATACCAAACAGTGATCGACCGGCTCCCCTGCAACCGACATTGTCCTTCGTCAGATGCAAAGTCATGCCCGAAAGCCAGTCACGGAAGAAGGTGAAGACACATGTATGAAGCCCAGGCGTGCACTCGACGATCGGCTCGAACGCCGACGGATCGGGCGCATCGTACAAACCGATCAGGGGAAGAGTCAGATCGATCTTCTCGAGCAGCTTGGTGGGATCGGGCTGCATTTGGAATCACCTCGACTTGGGATATCCGGGCACTTGACCTCTCAGACTTCCTCCACAATCCGATGCTCGATCGTTTTGAATCGCCAGTATGCGAAGGCGAGGAATACAGTCGCGCCCAGCACCATCCATAGCACGTTCAGGGGAATAATAGCGCGCACTCCGCCTTCCAGGTCCAGGAAGTCCACCCCCAGGAGGGAGTAGCGCGTATAGGGAATGATCCATGCCAGCGGATTCGCGAAGTAGATGTACGACAGCACATGGTTCCTCAGAATCTGGAACTCCGTCATGTGGATGCCGGTGCCGAGAAGCTTGTTGCGCACGAGCACGACCGAGTAGATAATCGGTGTCGCGAAGAAGAGAATGGTCAGGAAGCTGTTCAGTATCTGCTCCGTGTCGCGGTAGAACACGTCGAGCACGCTTATCAGCAGCGCACAGCCGAGCGTGAACGCGAACAGAACGTACAGCATCACCGGGAACCAGATCAATTCGATCGCCGGCTGGTAGCGTCCGATGAGCAGGATGATGAACAGGATGACTATGCCGAAAGAGAAGTTGACGAACTCGCTCAGCACGGTCGAGATCGGCAGCACTTCGCGGGGGAAATACACTTTCTTTATCAATGCGTCGTTCAGGATGAACGTCGGGGCGGATTTCGCCACCGCTCCCTGGAAGGCCATCCACGGCCACATGCTCGAGATCAGGAACAGCGCGTAGCTGATATCGGCCCTGTCCGACACCCTCGGCATGTTCTGGCGCATATCGGGAGCCAGCTTGGTGAAAATGATCCAGTACAGGATCATCAGGATCAGCGGATTCAGAAAACTCCACAGAAAACCGAGCGCCGACCCCTTGTACTTCACCTTGAGGTCCCTGACCACGAGGTTCCAGATCATCTCGCGGTACTTCCACAGGTTCTTGATCTCGTCGATCATCCGGTGACGTTTCTCAGCAGGACATGATACCGATTGAGCGCTTGATAGTCACCATATCACAGACGGACTCGCGCGCGGTACCTGCGACTGCCGCATCACCGCAGACGCGTACCATGTTCGAGATCAGGGGGTCACGGACTGCAAGGGTATCTCGAAGCACGTGCCGCCGATCGCGTGGATGCGGTTCGTCCCGTCCGGCCTGACCTCCACCGTTATGCGTCTCGCGCTGAATGTCCCTGCCGGATGCGATATGACGACA
>CAYLVL010000323.1:0-385 GCA_964387135.1 uncultured Planctomycetota bacterium | reverse complement strand
GAGTGCCGAGCTCCGGGGAGATTGCATCGCAGCCCCTGAACTCAACAAACATTCCGCCCTCTTCCGGGTAGCTCAACGTCAGGGATGCCGCGCTTACATGGGTCTCCTCGCCGATCGTCAGCTCGACACCGTTTCGCCCCGCGAGCATCGGTGGATTGAACGTCATCACGCACGACGGCATGGTGAGAGTATTCGCCGAGGTGGTGATAAGCGTCGGGTCGGGACAGTCGAGTGTGTCAAGCCCGCCGTCGACAATCAGCAGCTCCGTTCTCTCGGTCGTCAGGTTGATCGTGGAGAAGTCGAATTTCAGGGAGGCGAAAACACCCTCACCTGCTGATTCTCCCTCGTCCGGGTAGAGTGACGTCCCTGACAGGTCGTAGACCGC
>CAYLVL010000322.1:0-3682 GCA_964387135.1 uncultured Planctomycetota bacterium | reverse complement strand
GTAGGCTCGTTGATAATCCTCTCCACGACAAACCCGGCGATCTCGCCCGCGTCCTTGGTGGCCTGACGCTGGGCATCGGTGAAGTAAGCCGGTACGGTGATCACGGCCTCAGCAACGGGCTGCCCGAAGTAGCTCTCGGCGTCGCGCTTGAGCTTGGCAAGGATTAGAGCCGATACTTCCTGCGGCGTGTATTCCTTGCCGCCAAGCGTGACTCTCTGGTTCGTGCCCATAATTCTCTTAATAGAGGAAACGGTACGGTCCGGGTGAGCGATGGCCTGGTTCTTAGCCGCTTCCCCTACAAGCAACTCGCCGGTTTCAGAGAAACCAACGACACTCGGGGTAATCGTCTTGCCGCGCTCGTTAAGGATGAGAGTGGGCTTACCGTCCTTGATGGCGGCTACCAGACTCGTCGTCGTCCCGAGATCAATGCCGACAATCATCGGATAACTCTCCTTCCAAACCGGAGCCTTTGACCCAAAAAGCCCTCCCCTATCCCCATGCTCCGGCTAATCAGGATCGTATGAGGATAGTTCGTCTGCCATCAGGCTATACAAAACCCGGCGCCCAAAGCGCCTGCTCGGTGCTTTTCCTCAGCCGAAAATAGAAGAATACCAGAAAAATCCCTGTCTTGTAACCGCCTCAGCCCCACTTTGGCCAAGAAAAATGATCCCAAGATGCCTACGGGCAGGTCTGTATCTCCTTATATCGAACAACCAGAGACATTATAAAGCTGCCATACGGCCTTTCTCAAACACCACCCGGGCCGCTTATTCGACGATATCCGAGCGCTTGCTGACTATGACCTCCGGCGTCCTGAGTATCTTCTTGCCTATCACGAATCCGCGACGCTCGACCCGTATGATGCTGTTCGGAGGAAGGTCATTCCTGGTCTCGATGCCCACTGCGGTCTGGAACTTGGGATTGAAAAGCCCCCGCGTGGGGATCTCCTTGACATCATTGTTCCGCAGGATCATCAGGACCGAATTATAGACCGCACGGATGCCGTCCATCCATTTCTGGAGCCTCGGATCGGTCATCGGGCCGGTGCTTTGAAAGAAGCGATCGAATGAATCGATGACCGGGAAAAGCTCCCTCAGGAAGCTCTCGCGGACCGACTCCTCGGCTTCGGCACGAAGATTCGCGACCTCCGGTTGCAGTCGCCTGAGCTCGTTGATGGCCGTGCTCAGGAACCTGAGACCTTTCTCCTCCGACAAAGGCGCGGGGCCCTCCGGACGCTTGCGACCCGCCTTGACCACCTCCAGGCGTATCTTGGATATCTCCTGGAAGAGCTGGACGAGGTCGATCTCGTCGAGATCCTCAAGCTCGGCCCGTACATTCCTGATCTCCTCGGGCCAGGGGATATCGAGCGGCTGATCGTCCGAGAAATCGATGTATGTATCGGACATGTTATCGGAATTATAGCAGACACGGAACTTGAAAGGGACGGTCGGTCAACGCATCACAACTCCGCGTTCTGCGAGATGAGCGTGTCTCTCAAGTCCGGATAAGGAAGATCGCGAGGAGAGACATCCCTTATGACAGAAAGAGCCGCCGCGACCCCCGCCGCGTGACCGGTCGCGCTGCACACCGGCATGATGCGCACCGATCCCAGCGCCACATGGCTGACCGAGATGCATCGCCCGGCGAGCAGCATGTTCTCCACGCCAAGCGGAACGAGACATCGGTAGGGGATGTCGTAGCTCGCGCCCGGTTCGAGATCGAGACCGACCACTCCGCAGCCGGAGAAATCGGCGCAATGGATGTCGACCCCGTATGCGCCGCGGGCTATCACATCCGGGAAATCCGCGCCGTACAGAACATCCCTGCCGGTGAGCTGATATTCGCCGAGTATCCGCCGCGACTCGCGCACGCCCACCTGGATCCCGGTTTCCTGAAGATAGGCGCTCTGAAAGCCGGGGATATTGTCGATCATGAACTCGGCGAGGATAACCGCCTGCCTGCGGGTTTCCACCGACGCGTAGGTCAGGTCATTGACATCCGTCGCGTCTATCTCAAACGCGCGCGTGGCGTTGATCGAGACGACTCCCGGCTGCATGGTTCTCTCGAAATACACGGTATTGATGGGGATGTCAGCCGGGAAGCGCCCGGTGGCGACCGCATCGCGAAAGATATCGGCGAACAGGTAGTTCGGCGGGACTGATCCGCCCGGACGGGAGGTTCGTCGACCCAATTCGGCGAACGCGACGCTCTCGTTCACGCCGCCCATTCGGAAAAACAGGGTGGTTGACTGCGTGTATTCATCGTAGCCGCGACCCAACTCGTAAGGGCAGCCGGCCCCGGCGGCGATATCCCCGTCGCCGGTGGAGTCGATAACCACGTCGGCAAGAATCGCCAGACGTCCCGACTTGTTGTCGACGATTATTCCCTCGCATACCCCGTCGACCACCAAAGGCCTTTCGCCCCACGTATGTAGCATGAGATTGCAGCCCGAGTCGATGACCATCTCGTTGAAAACGTACTTGAGCTGCTCCTTGTCGAAATAGATGACGCCGGGACGATAGGTATCTCTTCGTGCGCCTCCACGTGATTCGAGGTTTCGGACAATGTCGGCGAAAACGCCACGAACGAGGTCGCGACCCCCTGCCCCGTTCGCCATGAACGGCATGACCATCCCAGCGGTCGCGGTACCGCCAAGGAAGCCGTACGCCTCGACCAACAGCGTCTCGACCCCGAGTCGACCCGATGCGATCGCGGCCGAGCATCCGGAGATTCCGCCCCCGACAACGCAGACATCGGTCACGACATACCCGTCGAGATGCCCGCAGCCGTAGCGGTCCTGGATTTCCGCGATCCTATCCGCGTTGGCGTGGATAGTGGCGACATACGGCGCGGCGCGCGAGCCCTCCTCCACGAGCCATTCCTCGAACGCGGCCCACGCGTCCCCCACCGCCCTCTCGCTTGCGAGCGGATCGCGGGTGATCAGGCGGATATCGTCGAAGTAGAGCGTGTTGATTCCCCGCATGTCGTAATCGAGCTGCGACCAGCTTATGCGCTTGACCGCCGACAGGTTGAGCCCGTCCTCTGCGAGATCGTCCAGCGGCTGACGGAGGCGCGACCAGACGCCGGGCGGAAGGCTGTAGCGTCGCCATACCGACGTGACCCCGTCGCCGTACTCCACCTCGAGCGTGACGGTGAAGCTCTCGCCGTTCAGGATCGCCGCCTGGAACTCGCTGTAGGGCGACCAGTCGCTGAGACGTGCGCGGGCGGGATGGGTGAGCGTGTAGAAGACAGGCCGTTTGCCCTCGGGCTGAGCGCCGGTGTAGTAGGTCGCGGCGCAGGATGCCGATCCCGTGCGTGCGACGTCGCCGGTGGGCTCCACGAACGTGTTGACGTTCCCGTAGACGAACCTCCCGACCTCGTCGGGGTCCTCGAAGTCGAACAGGATCACGTCCCCGTTCGGCTCCAGTAGCGGGGTGAGCCGCACCGCTGTCGACTCACCTGCGGCCTTTACCCTACCGGACGCGCCATTGACCTCATCAGACGCGGCGTCGATACCGTCGGACGCGGCACTGCTCCCGTCTGCCGCAGCGCTTACACCATCCACCGGAGCCGCTTCCGCGACGGCGCTCGGGACGTAAGCGCGCAGATTGATGAAGAGCGCCCCGAGTACGACGATGAACGCCGGGACGATCCAGATCGATAGGCGGGTTCTTCTCATGCT